>DATLHW010000036.1:0-15223 GCA_035539675.1 Burkholderiales bacterium
ACTAGTGCATCTCCCAGCCACCATCAACATTGAAGGCGGCGCCAGTGATGTTCTTCGCGCGGTCCGAGGCGAGAAACACCGCCATCTCGCCCATATCGGTCGCGGTTTGGAAGCGTCCGAGCGGAATCCGAGCTTTGAACCAGGCCCAGATTTCTTCTTCAGTCTGTCCCTGAAGCGCCGCGAACTGCTTGACGACGGCGGAATGCAGGTCGGTTGCGATGATGCCGGGATGAATCGAATTGACGGTGATGTCGTACGGCGCAAGTTCCTGCGCAAGGCTCTGGGTCATGCCGGTGACCGCGAACTTCGAGGCGACGTAAGGCGACACCATCGCGAAACCGCTCTGGCCGACGATCGAAGAGATGTTAATGATGCGGCCGCTCTTCTGGTGGATCATTCCCTCTACAAAGGCCTTCGTGGTGAGGAAAACGCCTTTCGCATTGGTGTCCATGACCCGATCGTATTCTTCTTCTGTCGTGCGCTGGATCGGCCCAGGCTTCGGTCCAACGCCCGCATTGTTGACGAGAATGTTGACGTGTCCGTATTCCTCAAGCGCCTTCGCCGCCAATGTCGTGGCGGATGCGCCATCCCGAACATCGTGCCTGACCGCGATAGCCGGTCCTGGCAGCATGGCCGCACTCTGCTTCGCTTCGTCAATGTCGATATCGGCAATCACGACTGAAGCGCCATTGGCGCTCATTCGTTCAGCGATACCTTTTCCGATACCTCGCGCAGCCCCCGTGATGACCGCGACTTTTCCCGTTAGATCACCCATGACCAGCCCTCTTTGCTGAGTTTGCGACGCGACGCAGTGAGCGTCGTTCGCCTTTCACGACAGACGTCTGCGCGCCGCCGCAGCCTTTGTCGATAGCGAGTGTACATATCAATATTTTCCATTCAAATGCGTCCGATGTCCGCCAATCAGGCAGCCATCCAGCGTTTCCAGCATATCGGTCAATACCTCCGGCGGCACTGCCTCACTGTAAAAAAACCCCTGCGCGGACGAACATCCATGCTCCATCAAAAAGGCGGCTTGCTGCGAAGTCTCTACTCCTTCTGCAAGTACTTTCAAGCCCAGGCTGTGCGCCATTGCGATGATGGCGGTTACTAAGGCCCGGTCATTTGAATTTTGTGCAATACCTCTGACAAACGACTGGTCGATCTTGAGCGCATTGACCGGGTAACGCTGCAAATACGCCAAACTCGAATATCCTGTACCGAAATCATCGACCGACAGTTGTATTCCCATGTCACTGAGTTGCCTGAGCGTTGCGACATTATCTTCACTCCGCTGCAGCAAAATGCTCTCGGTAATTTCCAAATCGAGCGCGTTGGCGGGCAATCCAGTGTCATCCAGAATTTGTTTAATTCTGCATAATAGGTTGGGTTGGTAAAACTGGCGCGGCGACAGATTGACCGCCATCCGTAAATGCGGATAGCCAAGCTGACGCCAGTATTTCAATTGTTCGCATGCTTCACGCAATGCCCACTCGCCAATCGGCAGGATTAGGCCGGTTTCTTCGGCGATGGTAATAAATGCGCCGCACGAAATGGGATGTTTGCCAGGCCGACGCCAGCGCAACAGCGCCTCGGACGAAAAAATTGTTCCAGTGGCGATATCTATTTGCGGCTGGTAATACAACGAAAATTGATTTTTCGCCAACGCTTTTCGCAAGCGGTTTTCCATGATCAGATGCTGATGCACCGCTTTATTTAGCTTGGGCGTAAATAACTGGTAATTGCTGCGCCCCTTTTCCTTGGCATGGTACATCGCTGCATCGGCGGCGCGCATCAAGGTCTCGACATTCTTCCCATCGTCCGGATAGAGGCTGATGCCGATACTGCCGCTCACATGCAGTTCGTGTCCATTGACCATGAATGGAAGCTCCAGCGCATCAAGCGTCTTGCGCGCCACGAGTGCGGCATCGTTGAAATCGATTAACAGGGGTACGCACAGCACAAATTCATCGCCCCCCAATCGAGCGACGCTATCTCCTTCACGCAAGCAACCCTGCACGCGAAGAGCCACCAGTTGCAACAGACGATCACCCGCCTGGTGGCCGAGCGAATCATTTATGCGCTTGAAGTGATCCAGATCGAGGAACAGAACCGCCACCTTGGCGCCATTGCGGTTCGCATGAATAATAGCCTGCTTGATCCGATCTTGCAGCAGGTCGCGGTTGGGAAGTGTCGTGAGCGCATCGTGTTGCGCCATGAACCGGATACGCTCTTCCGCCTTCTTTCGTTCGGTTAAATCGAGCACGAAAGCTACGCCCGTTTCCGTCGATCCCTCAAAAAATGCAGCGCCAATCAGAACGGGAGCTCGGTTGCCGTCTTTGCGGATATACTCTTTTTCATATAACGAACAAACCCCTTTTTGCCTTAGTTCTTCAAGCGCATGTTGATCGACCGTAGAGTATTCCTGCGGCGTCAGGCTCGACCAGTAAACTTCTCCGGACAACATCTCTTCGCGCGAATAACCGGTTATCCGTAAAAATGCATCGTTCGCTTCCTCAATATTGCCGTTCAAACGCCAAAAAAAAATACCGATGATATTAGCCTCTATCAGGCGACGGATTCGCACTTCCCGTTCGCGGAGTATCTCCTGCATGCGAATGCGCTCGAAGTTTTCCGCCCGCAGACTGGCGTTAGCGTTGGCCAGTTCGGTAGTGCGTTGAGCAACACGTTCCTCGAGTTCAATTTGCGCACGTTGCAGGTCAGCCTCCACCTGTTCGCGAACCATGATTTCCTGCGTCAATTGCATATTTTGCGCCGTTAGCTGCCGCGTCTGTGCAATCAGTTTCTTCCGCATCGCTTGTAACGCCAAATGCGTATTAACACGCGCCAATACCTCCTCGATCTGAAATGGCTTGGTAATGTAGTCCACCCCACCCACCTGGAAACCGGTTACTTTGTCTGTAGAGTCGGACAAGGCGGTCATAAAAATGACCGGAATTTCTTTGGTGGCGTCGATTTCCTTCAGGCGAAGACATGTATCAAAGCCGCTTATTTGCGGCATCATCACATCAAGCAAAATCAAATCGGGCTGTACGTATTGCGCCCGCTCGATCGCTTCTGCGCCATCTTGCGCAACCAATACTGAAAAACCATGATTTTCAAGGTAATCAGTCAACATGACCAAATTGCTAGTGGTGTCATCCACGACCAGGATTGTTGGTGTTTTGTCGCTCGATGCGGCACTTGAATTCATGGCGCTCATTCTATTTCTACTCTATTCGGTAAAGAAGCGAGTATGCGCCGGTCGCCTCTTGCTGGCGGGAAAGTCGCTTGCGGAAGTGGCGAAGCGGATTGAGGCGGCGCGGCAGACGGTATACACGTGGAAGGCGCGGATCGATGGTTTCGCTGTGCGCCGCTACAGTCTCCCAGCGAACGCTTTCTGATAGAACGCTGCTTCAATGTCATGTATAGCGAAGCGTACGTTGGCGCATTCTGGGCGCGCCAAACGTCTCCCCGCAACGGCCTGATCATCACGCAATCGAGCGCGCCGAAGCGGCCGTACGGGCACGGAAGCGCAAGACTTGGCCAGCGCTTAAAAAAGTGTGTCGCCCAGAGGCGACTGATCGTCTTCATAGACGAATCGGGCTTGTCGAAGCGGCCTACGTTGGTGCGCACTTGGGCGCCGAAAGGACAAACGCCCGTCATTTAGGGAACCTCTGATTAAGTGTAGCGAACGGGCCGAAAATGAGCCGAGGAACGGAGGCGTACGAGTAGTACGTTGAGTACCGGAGGTTCATATTTGGCCCACGCAGTAACTTAATCAGGGGTTCCTTAGTTTCATTTCAATTGGCGTCATGTTTCGGTCAACGCCGGGTTGATCCGCAACCATTGTTTGTTCCGTTTGTATGACGGGGCGTTCAAGAGCTGTCAGATCGTGGAGTTTCACAAAGCGCTGCGCGCGTATGTCAAACGTTGATTGATGATTATCTGGGACGGCGAGCCGCAACACCGAAGCCGCCTTGTGCGCGATTATCTCGACAGCGCCGACGACGCGGTCCAAATGATCTTCCTGCTCGCCTATAGTCCCGACCTTAACCGAGTAGGTCAATAATATCGAGTTCACCATGGTGTTACTCCACCACAAAAAAATCTGGTCTCACGCCAACAAGACTCCAGGGACGACAGGGGTGGATGTCTTGCCGGAGAAATCCAGTCGATATTTTGTGTGGGGAGAGACATTTTTTCAATTAACTTCCCTCTAGAAGCCATTTCCAACTCACGAATAAAATGAGTTAGAAATGATTAGATGATAGGACAGTACGTGAGTACAGAAAAGAACTGAATCCGCTATAACGGAGTTTGATTTTTGAATTGGAAACGGAATAAATTTAAATTCCGCAGTTTCTTCGGCGTCACGCAGAAATCAGTTGAACATTTTTGCGTCGTAGTCGCAGGATGCGATGCAAGACGTGCGTAAGGTATGAGTGCTACAAAAAATAACTTAATCAAAGATTCCTTAAATTAGAGTCGCCATTTCGATATTAGTTCTATTGATTGAGATTTCTTCGGTTGTGTCAAATTTCGGACAAATGAAAAGACGAAATGACAGAAAAGTCCCAATCTTCGATCGGTCAATCTGCTTCTCAGAAGTGGCTCGCCGCGCCGGTGAGGCGCGAGGAAAACAGTCATGCCATTCTGATCTAATTTCATCTCATCCTTTTCCACGCTTTCTTTTCCAATCGCATCAGTAGTTTTTGCACATTCGTTGCAATTCTTTCTCTAATGGTCTCTTGTTTTGCGGACTTCCTGTCGATCACACGAATCGACAAATCGCAAATATTCGTTTTTCCTAGGTAAATCCGCAGTTTGTCTCCTATTGTCGCGCGGGTATGACACTTGCTTTGCACTATGCAGCAGGACGTCGCGCTTCATTCACGACGTTACAGCATTCGCCTTATCGCGTCGGACACCCTTAGGGTTGTTGGCGCGTTTATTTTGTTACTTATCTAGGGATGCGTTATGCAAAAGATCGCGATCATCAGTGAACATGCTTCTCCCCTAGCGCTGGTCGGCGGCATCGACAGTGGGGGGCAAAATGTATATGTCGCGCACGTGGCCCGACAATTGGCTCGACAAGGACATACGGTGGATATCTTCACCAGGGATGACAGTGGGGCGCGACCTGTAGTGGTCGATTGGCATAAGAACATACGCGTCATTCATGTTCCCGCCGGTCCGGCGCATTTCATAGAGAAGGAGAAATTGCTTGCCTATATGGCGCAGTTCGGCAGATTCACTGTGCGTTTCGCGCGCCGCGAACGGATCCCGTATGACATCGTTCATGCAAACTTCTTTATGTCAGGCATACCGGCCATGTATCTCAAAGAGGCGCTAGGGATTCCGTTCGTCATTACATTTCATGCCTTGGGAAGAGTCAGGCGTCTGTCGCAAGGGGAGGCGGATAGTTTTCCCGATAGCCGTTTCGCCATTGAGGAGCAGTTGATGGGAGAGGCGAGCAAAATCCTCGCGGAATGTGAACAGGATAAAGAGGACATGATGCATTTATATGGCGCCGATGAATCGAAGATTGATGTGATTCCTTGCGGTTTCGATCCCGAGGAGTTCTGGCCGGTGCCGGTGAATGCGCGCAAGCATCTGGGGTTCAAGGAGGAGGAATTCATCGTACTGCAACTAGGTCGCATGGTGCCCCGAAAAGGTGTTGATAACGTTATTCGGGGAATGGCGTTGCTGAAGCGAAAGCATGGGATTGACGGTCGTCTGGTCGTTGTCGGCGGCAATTCGAGCGAACCCGATCCGCGCACAACGCCGGAAATAGGCAAGCTCATGGAGTTGGCTGAGGATGAAGGTATGGAGAAGCAGGTGACATTCACAGGGCAGCGATGCAGAACGGTGCTTCGTTACTTCTACAGCGCCGCGAATGTATTTGTGACGACGCCGTGGTACGAGCCTTTCGGCATTACACCGATCGAAGCCATGGCGTGCGGTACGCCAGTCATTGGCTCGGCGGTTGGCGGCATCAAGCATACGGTGATTCACGGAGAAACCGGTTATCTCACGCCGCCCAACGATCCCGAGGCGCTGGCCGATCGACTTGCGGATTTGCATCGCGACCCTGAACTGGCGGTGCGACTAGGCCAAGCGGGCCTCAAGCGGGTCAATCAGCATTTCACTTGGCGTAGCGTGGCGAAGAAGATTGTTGGCGCCTATGAGGATGCTATCGAACAAACGATGCTACAGGCGCCCGCGCGGGTCGCGGGTCTTTGACGAGAGTGTCGATAAAGCAACCGTGCGCTTTTAGCGACCCTCTTAAATGGAGAAATGAATGAATAAACCAATGGAAGTGATGAATGTGTCGGAAGGCAGCCTATTGGAAGGCAAGGTCATCTTGGTGACCGGCGGCGGGAGAGGACTTGGCGCGGCGATATGCAACATGTTGGCGATGGAGAAGGCGACTGTTGTGATAGGCGATGTGCAACCGGGCGCCGCCGAAGAAGTGGCGGAGGCGTTGCGTCGAAGCGAGGGCGTGGCCACGCATGCGCTCACGTTCGATGTGGGCGATCCGGCTGGCGCGAAACACGCCATTGAAGACGTGGTGCGCACGTTTGGACGCCTGGATGTGTTGATTAATAACGCGGGCGTCGATGTAACGTGTCCCGTGCAAGACCTCTCGGTTCCCGATTGGGACCGCGTGTTGCACACCAACCTTCACGGGCCGTTCCTGCTCGCAAAGTTCGCCACGCCTTACATGCAGTTGCAAGGAGGAGGGCAGATTGTAAATATCGTTTCCACGGCGGCGAAACGGGCGTGGCCCAACGCTACCGCATATCACGCGAGCAAGTGGGGATTGCTGGGACTTTCCCACGCATTGCATGCCGAATTGCGTCCGCATGGCATCAAAGTAACGGCCGTGGTGGCGGGAGGCATGCGCACGCCATTTTTGTTCGATCGGTTTCCCGACATCGATCCGGCGGTGCTGCAAGATCCGATCAATGTCGCGAGAACCGTACGCTTCGTGCTTTCGATGCCCGACGATGCGGTGATCCCGGAGGTGATGGTGCTACCCATGCGGGAAACATCGTGGCCATGAAACGATGGATAACGTGGAGACAACAGCGAAAGGGCTCTCAAATTCGATGACTGCTCGCGCCATATTTATCGACAAGGACGGCACGTTGATAGAAGACGAGCCTTATAACGTGGACCCGGCCATGATCCGGCTCGCTCCGCATGCAGGTCCTGCATTGCGATCATTAAGCAAGCAGGGCTACGCCTTGTTTGTAATCACAAACCAGTCGGGCGTGGCCAACGGACTTTTCAGCGAAAGCGCATTAGGTTTGGTTGAAGCGAAAATACGCAGTCTGCTCGCGGAGCATGAAGTCGAATTGCAAGGCTTTTACTATTGTCCCCATCATCCGGACGGCAAAGTTTCCCCGTATGCAATCCAATGTAATTGTCGAAAACCGATGCCGGGGCTGCTGCATCGGGTGGCGGATGGCCATGGAGTCGACCTCAGTCAGTCATGGATGATCGGCGATATTCTTCATGACGTGGAAGCGGGAAGACGAGCGGGTTGCAGGACGGTGTTGATCGATAATGGAAACGAGACCGAGTGGCGGTTATCGATTTTGAGATTGCCACACTTGGTGGCGCCGGATCTCGGCGTGGCCGCCAGAGCGATCTCGCAGGTGGATGGCGTCCCATGAACTGCGACGGTGTCGCTTTTTTTTTCATTGCTGCTCTCGGCCGCTATGCCGCCTATTGGGATAGGCTATTCTGAGTATGAACGAAGCACATTGGAGCGCTACGCGAAACATCCTTTGCGTTCGGCTGGATAACCTGGGCGACGTGCTAATGACCACCCCCGCGATGCGGGCGCTCAAGGAATCGATCCCCGGCCGGCGAATTACTTTGCTAGGCGCCCGTGCGGGCGTTCATGCCGCCAGTTTCATTCCAGAGGTGGATGAGGTCATTGAGTATCAAGCTCCGTGGATGAAGAGCACCGAGCCACGGAGCGCTTCTGTCGATGACGAAATGATTCGGACGTTACGGACGAAAGGTTTTGATGGCGCGGTGATTTTTACGGTCTACAGTCAAAGTCCTTTGCCGGCCGCGCTCCTCTGTCACTTGGCGGAGATTCCCTTGCGTCTAGCGCACTGTCATGAAAATCCCTATCACTTGCTCACCGATTGGGTTCCCGATCCAGAGCCGCAAACGCAGGTGCGGCATGAGGTGCGCAGACAATTGGATCTTGTAGCGGCGATTGAATGCCAGACGGTCGATGAGCGGTTGTCGTTTCGACCGCATACCCACGACCTGGCATGGGCGCGGCGGCAATTGGCGGCTGAGGGAATCGGGGAGCAGCGGTGGGTTCTGCTGCATCCAGGGGCAAGCGCCCCATCTCGACGATACCCGCCGGAATTGTGGGCGCGAGCAGCGGATGAGATCGCAATTAGGCTGAATGTCCCTGTTGTCTTCTCGGGAAGTTCGGAGGAAATATTTTTGGTAAACAGCATTCGACGCGGAATGCGGACGAAGTCGCACTCGTTAGCCGGCGAGCTGAACCTTGGCCAGCTTGGCGCCCTTATTTCACTTGCGCCCTTGCTTCTTTGCGGCAACACCGGACCCGCTCACATGGCGGCGGCCGTTGGTACGCCGGTAGTGAATCTGTACGCACTCACAAATCCCCAACATACGCCATGGCGCGTACCCCAACGAGTGCTTTTTCATGATGTTCCATGCCGCTTCTGCTACAAGAGCGTTTGCCCGGAAGGTCATCATGATTGCCTGCGATTGGTAAGTCCCAATACGGTAGCAGCGGCGGCGTTGGCGTTGTTAAGCGAGGGTGAGTGTGAGCAAGAGATATTGGGCTGCGGAGAGCGCCTCTATCCATTTGACTCTATATCCTAGATTCCGCAGTTGACCGCTTATTGCCCATGGAAACGTATTGTATATGCGCTCATTTTCGTTCTTTTGCGCTTCACCAAATGGGTAAGCACGCTACACACCCGATTGCACGTTTTTAGGGCTATCGGGCGTTGTTGCTCCGCCTTGCATGGAATAGCCATGCCGCGTTGTCGCGCTTGCAGGGCGCGTCTGCGCTTGCACGCGCAGACCGTTCCGCAGGCGGACAGCATGCTGTCCGAAACCCCTGCTACACCCTAGCCCGATAGCCCTAAAAACGCACACTCGGGCGCGTTCAACTGCGGAATCTAGGATTATCAGTTGATATTCATGTCACGATTTTCTCGATGCGACCCAAGGGCGGGACGCATCGCTCGAATCGGCGTCCATGACATAAACAATGACTTTGTTTCTGGTTTTCTTCGCCGCCATGAGCGCAATATCGGCGGCGTTAAGCACAGCTTGCCAAGTGGCGCCGTGTTTAGGATAAGACGCGACGCCCAACGAAATCGTCACTCGCTTCGCCAATCGTCCATCGATTTCCACCGTGAGGTTTTGAATTCCTTCGCGCAGCTTCTCCGCTACCACGCTGGCGTTATCGATTGAGGCGCCGGGGAGGATGACTGTGAATTCTTCGCCGCCGTAGCGACAAGCGAGATCTTCTCCACGCATTTGCTGGTGAAGGAGATTTCCGCAGGCGCGCAGCAGCGCATCGCCCGTGGTATGCCCATGAGTGTCATTGAATCGCTTGAAGTGATCGATATCGATCATGATCACAGAGAAGGGCGCTCCGTTCCTGTCAGCGCGCAAGATTTCGCGCGCTGCGGTTTCCTCCAGGTAACGGCGATTGTATAAACCGGTAAGCCCATCGCGGATCGCCTGCGCTTGAAGGCTTTCGCGCAATTTCAGACCGCCGAGCGTGAGGGCGATGCTTTCAGCCATGCTTTCGGCAAGCGACAACGACTCGACTTCGTTGGCTGTTCCCGAGATCGATTCATCGCTTTGCAGATGAAGTATGCCCAGAATCTCACCGTGTACGGATAGCGGTGAGCAGAAGTAACTGCGCGATCCGAGGTCGCGCACGTGCTTGCAGTGAGGCTCCAGTCCTTCAGATGCGACGTGATAGCTTTTTCCACGCCGAAGCGCCCAGCAGTCCGAAGTCAGGAGCGTTTCGTCGGCGCGCGGGCTGTTCCACATTAACCGCGATTCCAACTGGTCTCCGTTTTCTTTTACCAAGTAGATAGCGCCGCGCCAGTGAGGGAAAAGTCGTTCCGCGAATTGACGACCCACCGCCAGAGCCTCGTCGCAGATGAGGCAGCTTTGCAGCGACTCGTTCAATTCTTTCAGCGCAGCCATTTCTTGTACTCGATTTTGCATCTTTTGCGCCATGTCATCGAAAGCGCGCGCCAATTGACCGATTTCATCTTCGCTTCCTTCCAAACTAGCCCTGGCGCTGAGATCACCGTCGCGCATTCGTCGCGTCGCCATGATCAACGACTCCATTTTTCGAATGACCATGGCGTTGCCGCCGATCCAAACGGCGACAGCGACAAGGACATAAACGATCGCGAGATCTCCGAGCGCGTCGTAGAGTTGTCGGCTCGCGCTTTCCTGTATCACGTCGGTTGGAAAGCCCAGGGCCAAGTAAACGCGCTGATTGGCCGTTTGATGAATGATCGTGAAGCCGTATAGTCGGCTTACGCCGTCGACGCCGGTTTCATGAATGATTTTCTCATCGCCTCTTGATGCGGCGATGCGTTGCAGCAATGGCTTATCCGCTAGCGTCTTCCCGGCCACTCCCGTGTTATCCGGATAGCGCGCAAAGACGAAGCCCGTCTCTGAGAAAATGATAATCACCGAGTTGGTCGGCAACTCAATGGCGGAAATAAGCGTGTCAAAACGGGATAGATCCAATCTCGCGACGATGACGTCCTGAACATTTCCGTTTTTATCCAGCGTTGGCATGGCGATTCGAACGGTGGGTTGCTTTGCTTCAACATCAAATTCATAAGGGCTCCAGGCGGCAAGGCGAGCGGTGACGGCCTCTTGGAAAAAACCGAGATTGCTGACGGCGCCGCTCTGCGCGGACGCGGGGTCGGCGCTGCACAAAAGGACGCCGTTTGGCTCGAAGATCTCAAGCGTTTTATAACGCGGAAAGGCGTCGTGAAGCCGCTTCAGGACCTTCGGACACGCATAGGCGCCTTCTTCGTTTCGTAAGGGAGATTGCGAAAGGGCGGCGAGGAACTCCCTCCCGCTCTCCATCGTCTGCTTGTGGTTAACCGAGATTAATCGAGTGAGTTGGGAGATGCTTTCCTCGACCGCAGCTTCACGTTTCTTATAATCTTGAACTGCGTTGTAGACAGCGAATCCATACGCCGGCAGGAATCCGAGAAGCGTTAATGCGACAAGACGACTTTTCAGGCTCGATGAAAAGAGACTTTTGACCGCCTTTTTCACGGAATCCTTTGGATGTCATCAAAAACCACGATCTAAACGGTTCCAGCACCAACCGCTAGGAAGCCTCTGATAAGTTGCGAAGCGCGCTCGCTATCCTTAAATCAGAGGATTCCTTAGTTTGAGAAGACAACATCCAGTCCGCATTGTTCAAAGATTTCTACTGCGAATGCAAACCTCCCGTCAGGACGCTTTTCCTTTGCGCGGACGTTGCGGTGGCGGGTCCGGCGTCGACGCCTTGCGGGCGGGGTGTTTCGAGGACGCCGACTCTATGTGTATGGACCATCTCGGCGCCGAGCCAGCCAGAAAATCCCAGCAGCGCGACACCGAAGAATGACAGCACGAAAGCGATTGTCGGTGGCGGTCCATCGGCGGCTCGAAGTCCGGTGCTGATGGCGAAGAGGGCGATGACAACGATGTTCGCGCCCATGTGTATGAGGGCTAATCGTTTTACGTGCACGTCCTTCAGGCTGGCCATGTCCACGAGCCCGGGCGCCGCCGCGACAAGCGCGCCGACTAGACCACCCGCCATGCAATAGAAGGCGACCAGATTCCATACGCCGGGTTCAGACGCCCAAAAGGAGATGAGGTCGCAAACGAAGGAGAATATCCAGAGGCCGACGGGAATGGCGATCAGCATGGAATGGAGGGGATGCCCTCCGATGCTGGCTGGCGTTTTCATTGAACATCTCCTGTGGGTGGGTAACCATGGAACAAAGCAGCATGGTTCATGCCATTGTAGGAAATGAGGTCAAGGATTCACGCTGGCATAGTGATTGCATGGATGAGGTTGGAGCCGTTGCTGTGGGACCTTCCGAGGTCTTGGGACTGGAGAAGGTTACTGTGTTACGTCCGACAACGGCTCTCTTGATGCCTGCTTAAGATCTTACGCATGGCGATACTGAAGCTCCGGCGCCGCGCAATTTGCCGATAGCGACAGATCTTAAAGAGGCCCTCAGGCCGCGTCTGGCTCTTCATTAATCATGAGATACGGATGCTTAGGTGGTAAGCCTTACGAGGCTTCGTGAAAACTTTACCGGTGGAGGTGGGCAAATGAGAACCATAAAGAAATTAGTGGCTGGTTTAATCGCTGCGGGTTGTGCGGGCGTACTAAGTCCAATTGCGCTGGCGCAGCCAGTGGAGGCCGACGCCCAGAAACCTGCAGCCGAGATTTCCGCGCCAACTCCCGCAACGGAAAATGGCGTGACCTACATGAGCGGCGGCATAGGAGAATCGGAAGCCGAATTCATGAAAAGAGCGGCCAAGGATTACGATGTCATGTTGACCTTCGCGACGAAGGAGCAAGGTGCTTATATCGCCGATGTGAAAGTGGATATCGAGGACTCTAAGGGTAACAACGTCCTCAGCACCGTATCCGAAGGACCTATTTTCGTCGCCGATGTGCCGCCTGGTCAGTATCGGGTGACTGCCGAAGCGGAAGGCAAGGCGGTAACCAAGAACATTCATGTTTCGGGCAAGCAAGGCGTCAAACAATCGTTACTGTGGTCACAGAAGGATGTGCAGACACCGGCGCCCGCGCCATCGAATGAAACCACGAGTGATCAGGAATCTCCGTCACGGTAAGTACATGCGCAAAAGTTTTCCAGCAAGGCGCGTCGACGCAGACAGTACACAGTTAGTACGGCAAGGAGGCGTAGCGCCGCTGGAAGACTTTTGCGCAAGTACTAAGGATCGTGTACGAAGTAACTTCCCGATTTAGACAAGTCTGGCAGGATGCGATACATACCCGGAGGGCACAAGAGGCGCTCATCTCCGAAGCGCGGTGTAGCCAGACTACATAAGCGAGGAGCAACGTAGTAGCGCGCCCGCCAGGCGCAGGATAAATCGGGAAGTTACTTCGTACACGATCCTTAGTCTCGCCGAATAGCTCCCTTTCCGCGTAGCATGCGTGCTTTGCTGCTAACGCGAAAGGGAGTTTCATTGTCATGACGGACAATATTAAGTGGGTGGAAATCAGTCAGTTCTTTGATGTTTCGAAGCCGGTTCTTCGAATCCTCGTCATCTTGCTACTCGCCTGGGTATGTCTACACTTGTCGCGCAGGCTGAATGTCGTCGTCAAGCTTTATATGGACTCGCGGCAGCCGGACCCGCAATACATTCGCCGTGTGGATACGTTGAGCGGCGTATTGCGCTACGTGGCGGGTGTGGCCATCGCGATCGTCGCGGGGATGCTCATACTTGGCGAACTTGGCATTTCCATTGCGCCTCTGCTAGCAACTGCTGGGGTGGCGGGTATCGCGATTGGATTTGGCGCACAAAGTCTGGTCAAGGATCTTTTCACCGGCTTGTTTCTGTTGTTGGAAGATCAGATCCGCGAGGGCGACAGCATCGAAGCGGCGGGTAAGGTGGGATATGTGGAGCACGTGACGTTGCGGCATATACGCTTGCGCGATTACGACGGCAGCGTGCACTTTATCCCCAATGGAATGATTACTTCGGTTACTAACCGCAGCCGTGAGTTTGCTTACGCCGTTATCGATTTCACCGTGGCCAGGCGCTATAGCGTGGATGTTCTGTTCGCGGAAATGCGCCGCGTCGCGGAGGAAATGCGCGCGAATCCGGATGTGGGGGCGAAAATTCTGGACGATATCGAAATCGCTGGCGTCGAGAAGGTGGAAGACGCCACGATAACCGTGCGTGCTCGGGTGAAGGTATTACCGATAAAACAGTGGAGCGTGCGGCGGGAGTTTTTGACGCGCATAAAGGCGGCATTAGATAAGCTTGATCAGCAGGAGGCGCAAGCAAAAGCCGCATAATCGGAATGCGCCAGCAATTGCAATTCTGGAAAAAGCTGCTAGGCGAGAGAGTCTTTATCTCTTGTCCCGCAGCTTTTTCTTTGCCAGTTCCCCTTTAGCACGGCTATCGATTTGTACTATCATCTAGCGCCTCTTCGACGACGCCTCCTCGGCTTCAAATCTAAAAAAGGGGCTACGGCGACCAATGCAGGCGCCTTTCTTGTCTCCCGTCGATGAGCGCTTTAGCGAGCGCTTCGCTCCACATCGGTAATTAGCCATGCCGTGGAATGTGAAGCGCCCATATGAATTCTCAAGGAAATCAATGTGGCAAAAGGACGTTACGAAGAATCATCCATTCGTGTGCTCAAAGGCCTGGAGCCTGTTAAAGAGCGTCCGGGCATGTATACCCGCACGATTGATCCGACACATGTCATTCAGGAAGTCATCGATAACGCGGCCGACGAAGCCTTGGGCGGCTACGCGACGCGCATCGATGTCACCGTGCATGACGACGGCTCCGTCACCGTCGAGGACGATGGCCGGGGTATACCGGTAGGGCTGCATCCCGAAGAGAAAGTGGCGACGATCGAACTGGTGTTTACTCGTCTTCACGCTGGCGGCAAGTTCAACAAGAAAGACGGGCAGGGCGCCTACGCGTTTTCGGGCGGCTTGCATGGCGTGGGCGTTTCGGTGACGAATGCGCTTTCTCATCGTCTGGAGGTTGAAGTCAAACGGGAGGGGAAGGTGCATCGCATTACTTTCTCCGGCGGCGATGTGGTTGATAAGCTGAAGGTGATCGGCTCCTGTCCGGCGAAAACGTCGGGAACGAAAGTGCGCGCCTATCCGGATCCCAAGTACTTCGATTCTCCTGGCGTGTCGTTGCCGGAGTTGGAGCGGTTGCTGCGCGCCAAGGCGGTGTTGCTGCCCGGCGTGCAAGTGTCGTTGTTTATTACAAAGGGTAAGGAACAGCAGACGCGCACATGGTCGTATCCCGAAGGACTGAAAGGCTACCTGGAGGAGTTGAGCGAAGGCGCTCAGCCGGTGGCGTCGATCTTCGTCGGCGAAAGCTATATGGGCAAGCCCACCAACGGTGAAACGTTCGCCGAGGGCGAGGGCGCGGCGTGGGCCTTCGC
>DATLHW010000037.1:0-7264 GCA_035539675.1 Burkholderiales bacterium
GTTGTGGGATCGTATTGCTGGTGGAATGCGTCGCTTCTGTTTGACTATCTTGAACCCACGTAATCCGCGATTCGAATAAAGTCAGCCACGCCCAAATTCTCCGCCCGTAACTGTCCGTCAATCTCCAACGCGGTGAAATCTGCTTCGGCTAACCAGGGCTTGAGCGTATTACGCAATGTTTTGCGTCGTTGACAAAACCCGGCCATGACGATTTCCGCGAATCGTTTTTCATTCTTGGGGCGAACCGCATCGGCGGGGAGGGGAACCATGCGCACGATGGCTGAATCCACCTTCGGCGGCGGGCTGAAGGCGCCCGGCGGGACGATGAATAGGCGCTCCATTGCGAATCGCGCTTGCAGCATGACTGAGAGGCGTCCGTAATCACTTGTGCTGGGGTCCGCGACCATGCGATCGACGACTTCTTTTTGCAACATGAAGGTCATGTCGATGATGCCATCCGCGTATTGAGCAAGGTGGAAAAGCAGCGGGGAAGAAATGTTGTACGGGAGATTTCCCACTACGCGCAACGCTTCGCCCAAGCTGCCGAAGTTGAATTTAAGTGCGTCGGCGGCGTGGATTGTGAGGCGGTCTTTGGCGTCGTTGGATTCGAGTCGAGCGACGATGTCGCGGTCGATTTCGACGACATGCAGGTGCTCGAGTGTTTCCAGCAATGGATGGGTTAACGCGCAGAGGCCGGGTCCGATCTCGACCATGTGGTCCTTGGGCGCCGGGGCTATCGCTTCAACAATGCGACGGATGTAATGCCGATCGACCAGGAAGTGTTGGCCGAATCTTTTTCGAGGTATGTGTTGCATGAGGGGCTTTTAGTGATTAACCAACTGTAATTCCATTTCTAAATCTAACGTGCACTTTGTTGGCGGGTCTTGCCGTACTACTTGTACTGCCTGCGTCCCGCCGTCGCGTTCACGTTAGATTTAGAAATGGAATAAGAGCGAGCAAGCTCGCTCCTACGCGGTTTTTGTTGAATGACGGCGCGCTAACTCAATCGCCAGTTTTAACGCGGCTCGCATGCTGCCTGTGTCTGCTCTTCCAGTCCCTGCGAGGTCGAGGGCGGTGCCATGATCAACCGATGTGCGGATGATGGGCAAGCCCAGCGTCACATTAACGCCTTGGCCGAAACTGGCGTACTTGAGCGGAGCGAGTCCTTGATCGTGGTACATGGCCAGCACGGCGTCCGCATGTTTGAGTCGCGCGGGGGTAAACAATGTATCGGCTGGTAGTGGACCATTCAATCGCATGCCGTCGTTTTTTAGTGCTTCGATGACAGGTTCGATGACTTCAATTTCTTCGCGTCCGAGATGACCGGATTCGCCTGCATGGGGGTTGAGCCCGGCGATCAGAATGCGCGGGTCGGCGATGCCGAATCGTTCTCGAAGATCGTTGTGCAGGATACGTAGCGTGGTGCTCAGGCCGTCTTTGGTGATGGCGGCGGGCACGGCGGAAAGCGGGAGATGGGTCGTCGCCAGTGCGACGCGTAGTCCACCGCCAACCAGCATCATTACCACATGCGGGGTGTTGGTCTTCTCGGCCAGAAATTCCGTATGCCCGGTGAATGAAACACCGGCGTCGTTAATGACGCCTTTGTGTACAGGCGCGGTAACGATCGCGTCGAAATCGCCTTGCAAGCAGCCTTCCACCGCCGCCTGTAACGTGGCGAGCACATAGGGGGCATTCGCGGGATTGAGCTTGCCAGGAGTCGACGTTGCGGCAAGGGGTATATCCAATAACGATGCGCCTGAAGTCTTCGATACTGCGATGGAGAAGTCGGGCAACGAAATCGGTTTTCCGATGAGACTCGCTCGGGACTCGATGAGCTGGCGACTGGCGATAATCACCAGATGCGCGGGCCAGTCCTCCGCCGCTAGAAGCGCGGCGAGTTCTGGACCGATACCCGTAGGTTCGCCAGCGGTGATGGCGATGATGGGGAGGTGGTTATTAGGCATTCTGCTGATTGATTAGGGGCTCAAATGAGCCCCTAATGATTTCTACTTTTCTTCCAATCGATTCTCTACAAATGCCCGATCCCGTATTTGCCGCAACCAGTCCTGAAAGGCTTCGTCAGCTTTGCGGGCGCGTAGCGCTTGGCGAATCGCCATCTTGCGTTTTTCGCCGGAAAGCTCGCCTTGGCGACGTTCCTGCACTTGAATTAGATGCCAGCCAAAAGGCGATTGAACGGGATTGCTGAGTTGTCCTGGCTTCAGATCATTCATGGCTTGTTCGAACTCGGGAACGGTTTCGCCCGGGCTAATCCAGCCTAGATCGCCGCCTCTCGGAGCGCTGCCGTCTTCCGACTGCGTTCTCGCCAACTCGGCGAAATCGGCGCCGCTAGCGATGCGGGCTTTGATGGCTTCCATGCGTTGACGCAACTCCGCGTCGCTGACGCCGTCCTTGGGGCGCAGCAAGATATGCCGTACTTGGGTCTGCGTTACCAAGGGAGCGCCGGCGCGGGTGCGCTGCTCGGCCAGCTTGAATATATGGAATCCATTGGGGCTTTTGAGCACCGTGCTGACCTCGCCCAGTTTCATCTTGGACAAGGCGTCCAGGAACAAACTTGGCAGCCGATTGGAAGTGCGCCAACCCAGGTTGCCGCCCGAAAGCGCGTCCGATGCTTCGGAGTAGGTCGCGGCGACTTGGCCGAAATCGACGCCACGGGCCAGCGCGGCGGCAGCTTGTTCGACGCGGACTCGCTTGGTGTAAATCTGCTGAGGCGTCGCCTTGTCGGGAACCATGACCAGAACATGCTGCAAGCGGTACTCTTTTTCTTGCGTACTGCGCGTGGCCTCGAGGGCGAATTCCGATTCGACTTCGGTTTCGCTGACGTTGATTTGATTATCGACTTCCTTTTCACGAAGTCGGGTTAGCAGAATTTCATTGCGGATGTCTTCGCGGAAGCTCTTGAAGTCCATTCCGTCCTTTTCAATCGCGGCGCGAAAATCGACGAGATTCATGCCGTTCTCCTGGGCGATGCGCTGCAGTGTTCGGTCCAGCATGGTGTCGTCGGCTTTGATGCCGCTTTCCCGGGCGAGTTGAATCTGCACCCGGTTGGAGATCATGTGCTCCAGCACCTGTCGGGAGAGCACGTCCTCGGCCGGTACGGGCGTGCCTTGTTTTTGCAATTGGCGAAGCACTTGGCGTTTGCGCTGATTGAGCTCATTCAACGTAATGATGTCTTCGTTGACGACGGCGACAATGCGGTCTAGCGCGCCGGACGGGTTTGCGGGCGTGGCGGTGAGACTGACGTCCCGTTTGTTCGCTATCTGGGCGAAGGCGATTTGCGAGGAGCCGATGGCGAAGGCTAAAAGAATTAAGTACAGATGCTTCATCATTTCGTGATCTCGGTGGTTTTGGCGTAGCCGGGGATGTTTTGCTTCAGCGTTTCCAATGGGTTGATGCCGATGGCGGAAAGTCCGGTCAACTCCAATTGGAAAAAGAATGAGGTTGTAGTTCGTCCTTCCGCGCCGGCGGGTTGCTCCGCTGTCGCGGGGATGGGGAAACGGTGCGCCACCATGCGAAGCGCCCAGCAGTCGCGATTATACTCAAGCCCCACCAGCCCCTCCACCAAGCGATGATCCAGCAGGCTGTAGTTGACGCGACTCAAGCCATACCAGTTCTGGCTGATGGGCCATTGTGTGGAAACGTCAATCTGGCGCAGTGAATCGCGGGTATACCGATGACTAAGGCTGATCACCTTTCCGGGGGCGGGCTGGTAACGAATCCCGGCGGAATATTTCTCTGTGCGGCCCAGGTCAGTGTTGTATTGCACCGTGCTATCCAAGGTTAAATGATCGGTGACTTGACCGGACAGACCGACCAGCACATCGGAACGCTGATCGGTTTGGGGCAGTCCCGTGAGCGTTACTCGCTGCGTGGCGAAGTAGTAACGTTGGGCAAGCACGGCCCGAATTCGTTCGATTCCGTTTTCCGGATCGATCAAGCGAGTTGTGGCGCCAACGGTCAAATGATCGGCGTCGGCGATACGATCGCCCCCGATAAAAGGGTTATCCGAAAATATCTGGGCGAAGCCGAAATCCAGTTCGGACGTGGAGAAGTTGGGAATCTGGCTCTGTTCGCGGTAGGGCGCTCGCACATAAAACAACCGCGGCTCCAGCGTTTGTTTGTAGTTGGTGTCGCCCAGCTTGGTGTCTTTCTCCAGAAACAAGGTGCTATCAACGCTGAGGATAGGCAGGTTTCGGGAAATGTCGGACAGCCCTCCCGGATTGTTCTCGCCGAATGAGTAGCGGGTGGAGTGATAGCTGAGCCTGGGCGTGATGTACCCGTAACTTTGGGTCATCGGATAGCTAATGGCCGGATTGACGATGGTCCGAGTGGCGTTGATCAAGGTGGGGTGTTCGAAATCGACCCACTCGCTACGCATTTCCAAGTCAAAGCCGTGGAACTTGCTGCGGCCGCCATTCAGCTGGAGTTGCGGCCCCAGAATGTAAGGAATGGTTCCGCCCGTCAGCGGCTGATAGCGGAGCATGCGAGCAAAGGCGGTCCAGTAACCGCCGAAGGTGTACGTCAATATGCCATCGCGCGGCAGGTAGCTCTGCGAGGTATCGGCGATGCGCGTGGATATATCGCTTAGATAGTCGCCATCCGACGCTTTCTGCAGGTCCAGCGCCAGCGAGAGGTCGGGTATGGGGTTGTGTCGGTGTTGCAAGCGGCCGAAGTATCGATCCTTATCCGTCACGTTGTCGCCGGGAAGGTATTCGGCGTCGATCTGTCCGGTGAAGGTTTGCTGCAGATATCGGAATTCGTTGTCCAACAGCACGCCGCGCTTGGTCAGCACTCGCGGCGTTATCGTTGCGTCGTAGTTTGGCGCGATATTCCAGTAATAAGGCACATCGATTGTCAGGCCATTCTTCTCGCTGGAGCCCAAGGACGGCGTAAGAAACCCCGATTTCCGTTGTCCATCGAGAGGGAAATCGATGAAGGGAAGGTAGAGGATCGGCACATCCTTGAATACGATCGACGCATGCGTGGCGATGCCGACTTGCGTCGTGCGGTCCAGCTCCAACTCCTTGGCGCGAAGATACCAATCGTTATTGTTTGCCGAGCAGGTGGTGTATCGAGCGTCGAACAGGCGATCGCGATCGGGGCCTTCGAATTGCACTCGCGAGGCGTTGCCACGGCTTGCGCGTAACCGGCCTTCTTTCTTGGCGAAGCTAAAATCCGGCGTCTGCATGAAGCCTTCGTCGGTTTGCAGGTTGTAGCGTAGAAAGGGGCCGCGAGTCTGGTCGCCGGCTTTATCGACCACGACGTTCCCCTGCGCCGTCGCAGTTGTGTCCACTTCGGTATATTCGATCGAGTCCGCTTTAACGGTCAGGCCCTCCTGGCTCATCCGGGCGTTGCCCGTCACCCTCATGGAGTCCTCGGCTTCGCCTTCAAGCTGGTCGGCTTCAAAAAATATCGTCGCCTTGCTGCCTGACTTTCTCGGCGACTCGGAGAGGTTCTCGGCGATGCGAAGATCGACGGGATTGTCCAGAGCGGAGGCAGGAAGCGGAAAAATGCAGGCTAAGGCAAGCGCGATTGGGTGAAGCGAAGGTCGAATCATTTTTGGTTACGCATTTTTGAGGTGCTAAAATCGCATAATTTGCGAGTGCAGGCAATTGGATCAAGATCAAAACCGCATTGATGCGCTTAAATCATGGCTTGCCGTAGAACTGAAAAGCCATGCATTCGAGCTTACGCCAGCCTCCAGCGATGCTGGGTTTCGTCGTTATTTCCGCGCGAGCTTTGATGGGCAGACGCGTATCGTAATGGATGCGCCGCCGGATAAGGAAGATTGCCGGCCATTCCTCGCCGTCGGTGAATTATTGCGGGAAGCCGGCCTCCACGTCCCCGAAGTTTACGCGTCAAATCTTACTCAAGGGTTTCTTCTTCTCTCCGATCTTGGGTTGAAGACTTATCTTCAAGTTTTGACGGAAGAGAACGCCGACGAGCTTTTCCAGTACGCCACCGATGCGCTGCTGCGTTGGCAACTTGCCAGCCGACCCGGTGTCTTACCTCCCTATGACGAAGCGCTGTTCAAACGCGAATTGGCTCTGTTTCCCGATTGGTATGTGGGACGTCATCTCGGGCATACATTGACCAAGCCGCAACAGGAAACTCTGGACAATGTATTCGCCCTCATCCTGAAAAATGTCCTCTCCCAACCCGCCGTTTTCGTGCATCGTGACTATATGCCGCGAAATCTGATGGTTTCCACACCCAACCCCGGCGTGCTGGATTTCCAGGACGCCGTGTATGGGCCCATCAGCTACGATGTCGTATCGCTCTTCAAGGACGCCTTTTTGAGTTGGCCCGAAGAGCGCGTGCTTGATTGGGCGATCCGTTATTGGGAAAAGGCCAAGCGGGCGAGGTTACCGGTCAACCAGGATTTTGGCGAGTTTTATCGAGATTTCGAGTGGATGGGCTTGCAGCGGCATTTGAAGGTGCTGGGTATTTTCGCTCGACTCAATTATCGTGACGGTAAGCCAAGTTATTTAGCGGACACGCCGCGCTTCATTACGTATGTGCGGGACGTGGCGGGACGTTATGGCGCGTTGAAACCATTATTGCGTTTGCTTGACGATCTGGAGAGCAAGCGGGCTACTGAAGGATATACGTTCTAATGAAGGCTATGATTCTTGCCGCCGGTCGCGGCGAGCGCATGCGACCCCTTAGCGACCACCACCCAAAACCTCTCCTGGAGGTTGGCGGGAAACCCCTTATCGTTTGGCAAATCGAACGCCTCGTGCGAGGCGGTTTCACCGATATCGTCATTAACCATGCGCATCTGGGTCACATGATCGAGGCTGCGCTGGGTAACGGTGCTCAGTTCGGCGCGCGCATCAGCTACTCCGCCGAGGCAGAGGCGTTGGAAACGGCGGGTGGCATCGCTACTGCGCTCCATATGCTTGGCGAGCGCCCGTTTGTCCTGGTGAGCGGCGATATCTACACCCATTTCGATTACTCGAGCTTGAAGCCGATCGTCGAGCGAATCGCAGCGGCGCCGGAGGATGCAGTCGCCCACTTCGTGCTGACTGATAATCCGCCTTACTATCCTTCGGGAGATATGGGGATTCGCGATGGGCTTGCGACTTTGGAGCCGCCAAAGCTGACTTACGCCAACATCGGTATTTTTCATCCTCAGTTGTTCGATGGAATGCCGCGCAACACGAAGCTGAGGCTTTTCCCGCCGATGTTCGATTATGTTCGGGCGGGGCGGGTGACAGCGGAGCAATACCACGGTTGCTGGTTC
>DATLHW010000038.1:0-2691 GCA_035539675.1 Burkholderiales bacterium
AATGTTCGCCCGCGAAGAGAGCCATTCCGACGGCCGACCGTTTGAATACGCCGCGCGGATGACCATTTTCACCGGCTGCCGTTGGATCAAGGCGAGCACTTCCGACAGGTGCGCGGACGTCGGTTCTATCCCCGGCTTGGGCTCCAGCGCCGCCACTTCCTGGAGGCCAAGCCAATGGCTCAAGTAGGGAAACGCGCGGTGCTGAACCAGCACGCCGACGCTTTTTAACGGCGCCGCATCCTTTTCCCACTTGGCGATTGCACTGTTCCAACGGGCGCTGAAGGACTGATAACGAGACTGATAGACAGCCCCGTTGCCCGGATCGATTTCAGCCAATCGCTTGGCGAGCGCATCGGCAATGCGGGCGATATTGTGCGGATCCTGTTGAATATGCGGGTTGCCCGCCGCGTGGACGTCACCCGCCGCGCGGTCCAGTCGCGTGGGTATTTCAAGCATGGTCACGAATCGCGCCGCCTCAAAATAGCCGGGCTTGCCGGGCGCTACGTTGGGATTGCCCGCTTGCTGCAACACGAGCGGCAGCCAACCGACTTCCAACTCGGCGCCGGTGGCGATAACCAGTTGGGCGGTGCGGGCGCGTGCGATCAGACTGGGCTTCGCCTCCACATGGTGTGGGTCTTGAAGCGGTCCGGTAGCTGTATAAACGCTGACTTTGTCGCCGCCTAATTCATTCGCCAACGCGCCCCATTCGGGCACGGTGGCGAATACTTTGAGCGCGGCATGGGCCGGTAATGTCGCGGCGAGGAGGGCGGCCGCAATCAATGGGGAAATGGATTTCATTGTCGGCATCCTTAGAACTTGTGTGCGCCATGGGCGCCCAGGGTCATGATGTACTGAAGGAAAATCTGGTTGTCGGTTGCGTCAGCTTGAGTGCGATCACGCGCCGCTTGCAGACGGACAATGCTGAATTCCGATGGGTTCCAATCGAACATAATCGTGCTCTTGTTCGGCTTGAACCCCGGCGCATCCAGATTCGCCGCATTTGACGCCAAATCCACAGTCCCGGGATTCAGGCGGTCGTAACGCACCCCGACCCGCCACTGCGGCATGAATTGATAGATCCCCTGTAAATACCAGCCCGACTGATTTGAACGGTAAGCATCGGTATTGGCCGCGCCGAGTCCCGCAAGGGTCAATTCACCGTTGCTGTCGTAGGTCAGGTCGCCTGTCTCCTTGCGCCGGAAATACTCGCCCTGCAATTTGAAATTTGTGACCAAGGGATTGCCGTTGGGCGCGTACTTGAGGACGAAATCGGCGATTGCGATTCGGGATTTGCCGGTGAAGCTGTTTACCGCGTCGTTGTCGGCGAGGTCGGTTTGGGTATGTTCGCGGTTCTCCGCGTGAGTGCGCAGTCCCGAGACGCCAACCCGCCAGCTTGTAGCGGAACCGATATCTCCGCCTAGCTTCGCCGTTAAGGCGCCTGAGTTCGCGCCATTTTTATTCCGGCTGGTTCCCGGAAAGTTCGCACCGTTGCCGGCTTCGGCTCCGAGTTCGAGAAAGAGGTCCGTTGGCGCGACCCATTTCAACTGCACGCCATCGTTGCCGAATTGCCCGCCGAAAAAGGCTTGATAAGCAAGCGGCGCATCAACGAAATCCCAGGCGTGGGCGTGCTGCTCGTTCTGGTAGCCGATGCCGGAGAAGAAGCGTCCGGCTTTAAGTGAAAAGCCAGCGGGTAGGGCTGAAGTGCGTATGTAGGCTTCCTCCACCTCGATTTCGTCTTCCGGCGTGACCGCGAAAGTGGTTTGGCCATAAAACTTGTCGTCAACGTTTGCCGACAATGTCAGTTCCGTTTCCGAAAGGCTGAAGCCGCGCTCGCCAGGACCGATCTCGCCACCGGGAATGAACCCCGAGATAGCGAAACCGTTTGGGTCTTGAGAAAGATTGGCGTATCTGCCCTGTAGCACCAGGGAGACTGCAGGGTTAAAGGTGTTATTGCCGCTTGGCGCCTGACGAGCTTGCGCTGGCGCGGATGCGACAGCGGTGGTTTTTTGCGCTTCTGGCGCCGCCTCGGCCGTGCGCGTTTTCGCTTCCGTCTCTTTCAAGCGGGATTCCAATGCCTGAATGCGCGACTCGTAATGATCCTTTAGTAGTTTTATCTGCTCGCGAATTTCCGTGAGTTCCTTATTGTCGGCTGCATGTGCGGCAAGTGGCGCGCTGACTGCGACAGCAAGCGCAGTCAATGAATAGATTGGCTTAAACATTCCGTGAATTCCTCGGCGCCTCAATAAATCTATTGCGAGACCTGAGTTCCAAACTCCGACACGATGGCGAGTCAAAGCAAACTCAGGCTAGTCGCCAAGATCTGTCTGGAGACGCCCAATAAGTAAAAATGAATGCTCCCGCACCGATATGCGGTGAGCGTTACAAGAGGAAAATCAGGGAAGAAGCGGAGGGGCGCGGCTTTGGTACGGAGTGAATGCGTTACGTGCGACGCCTAGTAAGACGGCGCAGGCAAGGTGTTGGGTAAGTTGCAGGTCATGCAGAAGCGGTGTGTCGCTGGGCGCCGCGGCGCCAAGTGATGCGAACGCCACGCATTGTTCACAGGCTTTCGCGGCCAGCGAATGTTCTTTTTGGTGATCGTCCGAGAAATGCGAGAGTGCGTGCGTCGCGCCGGCTTGCTGAGCAAAGGCCAGCAAGATGGCGAGCAGGATTGCGAATGGTAGGCGTGACACT
>DATLHW010000039.1:0-6150 GCA_035539675.1 Burkholderiales bacterium
TGCGAGGATCAAATGACCGGTGGACGAAATGGGAAGAAATTCGGTGAGTCCTTCTACGATGCCAAGGATAAATGCTTTGACCAGCAGGATTATGTCCATGAGGAGATTGAATTAGACAAAGGCCGGATTCTAACAGACCAACGATGCTAGTCTTGCGAGTCGCTTGCCGTCCTCAAAGCTATCGCTTCAAATGTTCTTCTAAGTACTTGTGCAAAAGTTTTCCAGCGGCGTTGCCCTCGCAGGGTGCGCTGTCCGCTGCATCGGACAGCCGCTGCGCAGGCGAACAGCATGCTGTTCGAATCCCCTGCTTAGCTCTCCTTGCCGTATTGACTGTGTACTGTCTGCGTCGACGCGCCTTGCTGGAAAACTTTTGCACAAGTACTTATCTGGAGCAGGAGCGAGCTTGTTCGCTCCTGCCTATTTTCAACCTCAGTTAACGCCCAACTCTGAGCAGAGCTTGGCCACTGTCGCCTTAAGCGTTTCAACTTCGCTTTCGAGGCGTGCGACATTCGCCTTCAGTGCGGCGATTTCCCCAACGCCCACGTTGTCTCTCCCGTCCATTTTCGCGTAGCCAGACGTCATTGCCTCGATGTCAGGCTCGCCAGAGAGCAAGTGCATCCACCGGTTTTCCCGAGACCCTGCTTGACGGGGCAACTCGACCACCATCGGTCCCGTCGAGCGCTCGGCCAGTTCATTAAGAAAGCCCTCCACCGATGAAATATCCGCGAACCGTTGTAATCGATCGCAATTAATACGCAGTTCCCCGGCCGTTTGTGGTCCTCGAAGCATCAACGCCGCCAACAGCGCCACTGACTCCATGGGCACTTGCAAAACGCGGCCGACGTTATGGGAATAACGCATGACTCGTCCTCCGCTAGACTCGATCACAAGCGATAACGATTTCAATTGATCCACGGCGGCTTGAACTTCCGCCTCGGTTGCGTTGAGGACTGGGTCCCGACTTGTCTTCTGATTGCAGCCGGAGACGAGCGCATTGAGCGTCAACGGATACGTGTCGGGTACTGTGCGCTGCTTTTCGACCAGCACACCCAGGACGCGAGCTTCGAGTAGAGAAAGGCAGGGAAGGGATGGAGTTGTCATGTTGTGTTTAAAAGAAAAGGCCAGGAGCCGATTCTACTCCCTGGCCTATAAATTCTGTCGTGGCGACGAAATAAGGCGAGCTTACGAAAGTAACGACAAACAACACTTCTTGTATTTTTTACCGCTGCCGCACGGGCATGGGTCGTTGCGGCCGATTTTTGGCGTTTCGCGGCGATAAGTTTCTACGGGAATTTCTGAGCTACTCCAGCTATATTTTTCACCTTCCCAGCGTTCAAATTCTTCCTGTTTTCTATCTGGAATATTCTGGAAAGAGGCCCACCGGCTTAATTCGCCGATAGTGTCTGTAATGTAATGATGGTGTCTGTTCAAGTCTGCAAGGGTCGCATCTCGGCCATCGGCTAGAATGTTTTTGACGTCCTCAAGATCGATAAGCATTTCGTCCACTAAGCCTGCTTCGAATGCGGCGCGAATCTCCGGCATGAGTTCTTCGGGATAAATGTCTGCCGCCGCGTTTACCCACAACCCTCCCATCAGGGAGTCTTCGGGAGTCAGCGTGCGGGAAAATTTTCTCAAATACTCGATAAACTCCTCGCGCGCGATCACGCCTTCCGCAACCAACGTAATCAAGGCGGACAAGCCTGCATCGCGGACAAATTCATCCAGATTTTTATTCTCAATAACCGCCTCAATCGGCGTCGTATCGTCTGAAAATGTCGAGGCGAGGATGTTGCCCAACCCACTGGTGACTACGTCGCCGATTAAATCGTCCAGCGTTTCGCGGGACAGCTGACACAAACGAATCATTGGCTCAAACGCTCGCGTCTCCCTGAACTGGGCAAGTAGATAAATTGCGAAAAACGGGAGTATGTAGGACTCGTCCTCGTCGAAAATAGCCTGGGGGTTATCTGCCGCCCTTTCTATCTCGGCGAGAAGAATCGGCGTCATGGCTTCACGTTGAGCAATGGCTCCGCGCATCGCTTCAAATGGGAAGGCGCCAGTGTTGTACTCCAGCGCCTTTTTAATCTCTTCCGGGGTCATTGCTTGATTTTCTAAACGAAATTACACATAGATTAATTTGACCGCGATTGGAGCCGCCAAGTTGCCTGAATCAGGCGAGCGATGACACTTTGGTCGACTCTTCTCCAAACTGGCTGATAACGCGGACGGCAACCTTTTGTTTTTAGCATGGGGTATCGGATGTGAACGGAAGCCATAAAGCCGGTCGAACGCTTCTTCCTCGACCTTAATGCGGAGCGTCTTTTCCACTTTACGCTTCGTTGTTCGCTTGGCCACGTCGGAAAGCCCCTTTTGCCACTTCGTGAACTCGTCCTTGTCGCCGCCGCAGAAGAACACTTGCCGCACCATGAAATTGGCGCCGTCATAGTCGTCGTCAACCATCCAATAGGCGATGTCTGCAACTGAGCGCGCTTTTATTTCGTCACGGATTGGATCATAGATATCCAGACCGCGGATTTCGACAATTACGTTTTCGCCTTCGCGTTGTAGCCCGATATCCGACTCGCCGATAGTGACGAAGGGCGCGGCTTTCTTGTCCTTCTTAAGCAGACCTTCCTGCATAAGATCGTCGTGCATGCGCACTTTGGTTACTTCGAAGTTGCCAGCCTTTTGCGAGATTGATTGGCTTTCGATGTCGGACTCGAAAGCGAAGCCGAGGATTGCTAGGGGTAAAGGACGCACGCTTCGACGGCTAACCAAGGCGGGAGATTAGCTTAAGTTTCTCCGCCCCCGGATGGCTTAGTTCCATATTTGTTATTAGCAACTCGCTTTCCTTTTTCGGAATGCGAGAGCTATAACGAAATTCTTGAGAAGCATTATGAAACCCCTCGCAAAGGTTCTTGATAACATCATGACTGTCATAACTTAACAGCCGAGGTAGTGGTAAACCAGGAGTGACGCCATTACGACCGTTTTGCCCGCGCCGGTCGCCATCTTGAAAGTGATGCGCGGCAACTGGTCTTCGGCGGTATCTCCGGCGGTCTTCTGCGCCTTACGCACCTGGTCTAGCGTATGTGTGCCGGCATTTGATTTCGACGCGACTTCGTTTAGCCAATCGCTGTTTCAATGGCCTCGCGCTGCGCGAAGAATAACTTCCGCCATGTGGGGCGTTCAGGGTTCTCGAACCAGTGGGTAAGCAAATCTCGCGATACGCGGGTGAGTCCGTCATAGCCGGCGTCACGCCAAGCGTTCACTTGTTCGCGAACAAGATTAACCAGGTGTTCGCGGTAATCTGCGGCAAGATCGTTTACGTCGAACATCGAGCCTTGTGATTCCTGTCCCAGCGGAATTTGAGGAACGCCCGGGCAGAAAATGCGGCGGCCTTTGCGAATATCGACGTAGTTAATATTGCCGGACGAGTCGGTTGCGTAATGCAATCGTGGCTCGTCATAGGGCGTATTTAAGAATCGGGTTGTTGTCGGACTTCATGGGCCGCCATTGTCCCGGAAATGCAAGGGTGAGTCTGCTTGAGAAGAGAGGCTTCGTTAGGGCTTTTTAAAACGCGCTTTTGATAATGCGCCTATGCAAATAATCTCCGAGCATTAGGGCGTGAATTAGCTCCTCTGGTCTTTGAGGCTCAGCGCATGCCATTGAAGACTGGTTTCCACGCATTCGGAGATTAGCGCCAAGAGGGAAGTATGGTTTTTTGTCATGCAAACGAGATTGAGCGCTTCGTAGTAACGAATTTGCTTCTCAACCGGGATTATGGCGGGCGGGTATCCGCACTTGAGAAGTTCTAAATTCATCAACAATCGCGCGGTATGGCCATTGCCGTTTATAAAAGGATGAATGTCGATAAGATCGGCATGAATACGCACGGCGCGCTCCAGCGGGTGCAGTGTTTGACTTTTCTCGATATACCAGCGAACAAAGTCGGCCATTGCGTCGGGAACGGATATGGAATCCCATTGTGCGGGATGGGCGACGACGCCGGCTTTGGCGCATCTCGATATCAATATCAGGTGGTTTGTGTTTTTCGGCTTGAGCACATGTTGTTCGTTATTGTTTGGCAAGACGCTCTTAATGCGCCGATACCGGCCGGCATTGTGATCGTCAATATTCTTCAATATCACGCGATTGATATTTCTCATTTGCCACTCTGAGAAGGAATCTCCTTTTCGAATGGCGTTTTCTATGTAGAGAATGCCGTTGCGATGGTTGATGACCTCAAAGTGTTCGCGCAATGTTTTGCCGCCAATCATCACGCCTTCCAGCGCTGTCTTGGTTTCCTCAAGAGTAAGTGTGCTGCCCTCGACGGCATTGGAGTGGTAAATCCAGTGCAGGACAAGATTTTCCCGGAGTCGGTGAGCAATCGCTGATGGAAAGGGCCGCAAATCTTCAAGGCGAGTTTTGAGGGCATCCAGTTTTGAAAAATCCATGAATAACTTTTGCTTGATGATTGAGATGGGTGGATGGAAAGACTACCTGCGGGGTATCTTATTTGCAAGCGCCTTTGCTACCCAGTGGGAAATTTACCCTTTGGGTAGAGAAGGGTTTAATAGCCGGATGGATATTTTCGATATTCGTCTTTTCAATCTGCGGGTCGTATTGCAGGAAAAATTTGGCGACCGGCAGGCAAATTTGGCTGCGGCGTTGGGACGGCAGCCGTCTTATATATGGCGAATGCTCAATCAAGACAGTCCCCATTGGAAGAAGATGGGAGAGGATATCGCCCGGCAAATTGAGCGGGTCTGCGAACTTGAGATTGGGTGGATGGATCGTCAGCATGACAACTTATCCGCTGCGGCCGTGCGCATTGGAAAGGAATTGGATGGGCGAATCGCTGACCCGGACCTCAGGCAGGAAGTCGCCGCTTATATCGTTAGCAGCATCGATCAGCTTGCAGAGTTGTTGCGGGGACGGGGAGGTTCGCGGTCAGCCGACTTGGCAGTCGCAAAGCCAGCGCCGGAGCAAGAGGAGCCGGCAAAAGGTAACTGAGTTTTTGGTTGCGAAAACGCTTCAAGGCGGGGTGATTTTCTGCAATCCCCATGGGAAATTTACCTGCAGGGTGATTTTTATGGCCGTGTGCTTCATGGTGACCTAGCCAGAAAGTTACCCAGAGGGCAACTTTCTGGACCAAGTCGCTTCAATTGATAGGGGTGTTGAGGTTGCTTAAAGCGGCGGCTATTGGATTACCCCTTTTGATAAATCTCCGAGCCTTTCTTAACGAACTCGATCGATTTCTCTTCCATGCCTTTGGCCAACGCAGCTTGCTCATCCATGCCCTGGCTCGCCGCGTAGTCGCGAACGTCCTGAGTAATCTTCATTGAGCAGAAATGCGGCCCGCACATCGAGCAGAAGTGAGCGAGCTTGGCGCCTTCCTGCGGCAAGGTTTCATCGTGGAATTCCTTGGCTTTCTCTGGGTCGAGGCCGAGATTGAATTGGTCTTCCCAGCGGAACTCAAAGCGGGCTTTCGACAAAGCGTTGTCGCGAATTTGCGCGCCGGGATGGCCTTTGGCCAAGTCGGCGGCGTGAGCCGCGATCTTGTAAGTGATGATGCCTTCGCGAACGTCTTCCTTATCTGGCAGACCCAGATGTTCTTTCGGCGTCACGTAGCACAGCATTGCGGTGCCATACCAGCCGATCATTGCGGCGCCAATGGCGGAGGTGATGTGGTCGTAACCGGGAGCGATGTCGGTGGTGAGCGGCCCGAGGGTGTAGAAGGGCGCTTCCTTGCAATACTTCAATTGCAGGTCCATGTTCTCTTTGATCAGGTGCATTGGCACGTGGCCAGGGCCTTCGATCATGGTTTGCACGTCATGCTTCCAGGCGATGTCGGTCAGTTCGCCGAGCGTGCGCAATTCGGATATTTGCGCTTCGTCGTTGGCGTCATAGATCGATCCAGGTCGCAGTCCATCACCAAGAGAAAAGCTCACGTCATACGCTTTCATGATCTCGCAGATATCTTCGAAATGCGTATAGAGGAAACTTTCCTTGTGATGAGCGAGGCACCATTTGGCCATGATGGAGCCGCCGCGAGAGACGATGCCAGTCATGCGTTTGGCCGTGAGCGGAATGTAACGCAGCAGTACGCCCGCATGAATGGTGAAATAATCCACGCCCTGTTCCGCT
>DATLHW010000040.1:0-3715 GCA_035539675.1 Burkholderiales bacterium
TAAAGCCAAGACAATCCTGGTGGTGAAGCGCTCCATGGCGGCAGGCTATGCAGGGCTCGACAACGAGCTTTTCTATATGGACAAGAGCATGATGGTGTTCGGCGATGCAAAGAAAGTCGTCGAGGAAATGATTAAGGCGGCTTAAAAAACGCCGCCTCCAAAAAATCGCGGCAAGACAACCGCAAGGGGGAGCTATGGCTTTAAACAAGGTCTTAGTGCTTGGCTTAGGCAAAGTCGGCAGTCTGGTTGCGACGCTCCTGCAGCAGTCCGGATTCGACGTCACCGGCATCGATAATTTCCAGCAAAGCGGCCTCCCCTTCTCCACGCTCCAGTTGGACCTGAATCAGCAGAAAGCTTACCTACCTGCCATTGCATCCTGCGATGCGGTTATATCCTGCCTTCCCTATTCCTTAAACGTTGCAGTAGCGCAAGCAGCCTTCGACTCGGGCGTTCATTATTTCGACCTCACCGAAGACGTGACGACAACCCAAACCATACGGGACATGAGCAAGACCTCGAAAGGTTTGATGGCGCCGCAATGCGGTTTGGCGCCGGGGTTTATCGCCATCGTCGGCGCGCACCTTGCGTCCCGTTTCGAGCAACTGCGTTCGATTGAGCTACGAGTCGGCGCATTGCCGATGCATCCACGAGGAAAACTAGGCTATGCGCTGAACTGGTCGCCCGAAGGTGTAATCAATCAATACATCAATGATTGCGAAGTCATTCGCATGGGTAAACGACAATTGGTCCCCGCGTTGGAAGGATTGGAAACCATTCTAGTGAATGGATTGGTGATGGAATCGTTCACCACATCCGGTGGTTTAGGAACCATGTGCGAAACCTATGCGGGGAAAGTGCAGGAATTGAATTACAAAACCATTCGCTACCCCGGCCACTGCGAGTTAATGCGTTTTTTATTATGCGAATTATATCTGCGGCATCATCGCGAACTAATCGGGAAGATTCTCACCAACGCGCTACCTGCAGTTGATGAAGACGTGGTCTTTGTCCATGCGGCGGTCGAAGGCATTAAGGGTGGCAGGCTTGCACGTGAAGAATACGTTCGAGCCTATCCATCAATGACCATTCATGAAAAGCGCTGGCGCGCGATTTCGTGGACAACAGCGGCCAGCATCAGCGCGGTTGTGGAGATGGTGCGCGATGGCGTTTTGCCACAGCAGGGATTTCTTAAGCAGGAGGAAATTCCGTTCGATGCTTTTCTTCAAACAAAAAATGGCGCCCTCTATCTACAAGGTGAAAGAAAATCCATGTAAACAAAAACAAGAGGATAGCCCGACCTAATGTACATATTGACCATCCTGGCTCTGAATAAAATGGAGCAGATCAACCGCCGGCACCGGCCGCGATATGAGATAACCCTGAGCTGTGTCGCAGTGGTTCCGCCGCAAAAAGGAAAGTTGCGCGGAATCCTCCACCCCCTCGGCGACCACGGATAAATGCATTCCCCGAGCCAGAGCAATTACCGCCTGGACTATTGCGGCGTCGTCTTGCTGGGAAGCGATATTGCGTACGAACGAGCCGTCGATTTTCAATTCGTCCACAGGGAAACGTCGCAAATAACTTAAAGAAGCGTACCCGGTTCCAAAATCATCAATCGAAAGACTGAATCCAAGCGCTTTCAATTGCTCCAGTTTATCCCGGCATCCCTCGAAGTCGCGCATCAACGTCGTCTCTGTGATTTCAAATCTAATCCACGTCGGGTCCAATTGTGTTTCGTCGATGGCGTTGGCGACGAATTGATGGAAGTCACGGTGCATCAATTGGCGAACAGACAAGTTGACGGAAATCGACAATGGCGAAAGCGCGCTTTCTTGCCACGCCTTGGTTTGTAAAAACGACCGGCGAATGACCCACTCCCCAATCTTCTGGATCAATTCGCTTTCTTCCGCAATCGGAATAAAGTAAGCAGGCGAGATCCATTCACCGTTATTCTGCCGCCAACGAAGAAGCGCTTCGGCGCCTCGAATTTGCGAAGTCGACAAATCAAGCTGCGGTTGATAATGCAACTCGAACTCGTCACTGTCGCAGGCTTCCCGCATACGCCTCTCAAACGCGAGCCTTTCCGCTGTCCAAATATTCATGTCATAGGAATAAATTCCAAAGCTGCCGCGTTGACGATCCTTCACTCGATACATGGCGATATCGGCCTTTTTCAGAAGCGCATCGACATCGTCGCCGTCATCGGGATATAAGCTGATGCCGACGCTCGCCGTGATTGCGATTTCTTGATCCGCGACACTAAACGGCGGCGATAAAACGTTCAGAATCTTGGTCGCGATTTCCTTGATCGCATGGTGTTCCGGCAACCTTGTCGCGACAATGACAAATTCGTCCCCACCCCAACGCGATACCGTATCCGTTTCCCGAACGATCGTACGCAACCGGGCCGCGACAGCCTTGAGCACGTGATCGCCGCTCGCATGCCCGAGGCTGTCATTTATTTTTTTAAAGTCGTCCAAGTCCACAAACATGATCGCCACACATTCCTCGCTCCGACGAGCAGTGGCGATTGCGCCCTGAATTCTGTCGAGCAACAGCCTGCGATTGGGTAGCGCCGTCAGCTCGTCATGCGTCGCCTGATGCTGCAACTTTTCCGCCATGGCGAGCAATTCGGTAATGTTGCTGATAGCCAAAACATGCCCGCAATTCCGCTCACGCTTGTCGCGCAACACGCTGCAGGTGATGCGGATTGCGTGAATTTGAGGGCCATTCTTCAAAAACAGGACACTGCCCTCAGAGTACGTTCCCGCGCCTTCAATTGACTTCAAATTAGATGACGCCAAACGGGAGGCGCCATCTCCATCCACTACTTTGACAACGCAATCCAGGTGGCGACCACGCGCCTGCGCTAACGTGTAGCCAGTCAAGGATTCCGCCACGGGATTCAGATAGCGGATCAAAGTTTTCGTATCCGTCACGATCACGCCGTCCCCGATTGCACGCAGCGTGGCGCTCGTGCGCTCCCTTTCAAAAAGCAAGGTGCGCGCAACCGACTCCAGACGTCGCCAACTCCACAAAGGGTAACTTATCGTCAGCGCGATCAACGTCGCAGCGGGTGGATACCAAAACTGAAAAAAACGAGCCAGGACAACGGTAAACGCTGTGATCGCGAGCATAAAAAGGAACACAGCCAGCAACGCGCCGCGCGGACTTAACCGGGTATAAAAGCAAACCAGTACGAGGACAAGCAACGCTGTCAATAAAGCCGCCACCCCATACGGAAGAGGCTCGATCATTCGACCATTGCGCAAATTTTCAAAAACATGCGCATCGAATTCCACGCCAGCCATGGGCGCAACATGGCCCGATACCGGCGTCGCCAGCTCTCCTCCCAAACCCGAAGCGGTCACGCCGACGAATACCGTCTTGCCTCGCAACTCGTCTAGATTATGACCCTCGATAATTTGCGAGTACGACACGCGCTTGAATCGTCCGGGCGATCCCGCAAAAGGAATCATCACCCGGTGATCGCGCCTCCAGGTAAGCGTAGAAGCCTCAGCCGCCAAAACGTTCGCCCTTTCTCCGATAAGCGCGTTCGTTGTGATTGAGCCGCCCAATTCCAACAAGGCGAGACTCAAGTGCGACCATGTGGTCGAGCCAATTCCCGCCTTCAAATAAACGCTACGGGCCAAGCCATCTTTGTCCAACTCCGCGTCCACATGGCCAAGTTTAGCGACGCTCTGAAACTCAACTA
>DATLHW010000041.1:0-5919 GCA_035539675.1 Burkholderiales bacterium
GCAGGGCATCGGCCGGGACGCCAACGCCACGGCGCTGGTCGCCGCCATCATCGCCATGGCGCACAGCCTGCATCTGAACGTCTTGGCCGAAGGCGTCGAGACGCAACAGCAGGCCGCCTTCCTGCTCTCGCACGGCTGCTTCGCCGGTCAAGGGTTTTATTACAGTAAAGCGACGCCGGCGGAGGTGTTTGTCGACCTGCTGAACAAGCAAGGCGGCCAAGTCTTAAAGGATTTTGGCCCGCGTTCGGAGTCTGCGATAAGTAAATCTGCAAAGCCGATTTGACTGTGTGGTAATACGAATCCCACAAAATTTTCGAATGACGCTACGGTTGTGGATGGGTGGAGCGCAGCGTAACCCATCAGGCGCCTGGATAGAAAAGAACTCTTCCTTCGCTTCCGCCCACGGGATAAGGAACGTGTACGGAATAACTTCCCGATTTAGACAAGTCTGTCGGGATGCGCTACTAGGCGCTCCGAAGCGCGGTGTAGCCAGACTACATAAGCGAGGAGCAACGCAGTAGCGCGCCCGACAGACGCCGGATAAATCGGGAAGTTATTCCGTACACGTTCCTAAGGGCTATTTGGGGCCTTCCGTAGGCGCCAAGTCGGTCCATGGAGAGATGAATAGTCAAATTTGCGTTGCGGTCACCCCTTCCCCGCTTTACCCGATCCGCTTCCGCGCATTGCGGAACATCCGTATCCACGGACTATCTTCTTGCCAGTCGTCAGGCTTCCATGAGCATTGAACCGCCCTAAACACCCGCTCAGGATGCGGCATCAAAATATTGAAGCGCCCATCCGCCGTCGTCACGCCGGTAATGCCGCGAGGCGATCCGTTGGGATTCTCGGGATAGTGCTCCGTTACCCGGCCATAGTTATCGATGTAGCGTAAGGTCACCAGATGCTGCGACGTTAGCATCGCTTCCTCGTTCGCATATTCCGCGTAACCTTCGCCATGCGCCGTTGCAATCGGCATGCGACTACCCGCCATGCCGTCGAAGAATAATGACGGCGACTGCTGCACTTCCACCATTGTGTATCGGGCTTCGAACTGTTCGGATCTGTTACGCACGAAGTGTGGCCAATGTCCCGCGCCTGGAATCATCTCGCGCAAATTCGCCATCATCTGGCATCCGTTGCAAACGCCTAAAGCAAAGGAATCGGCGCGCTTGAAGAACGCCTCGAACTCGTCGCGAGCCCTGGCGTTAAACAGAATGGATTTCGCCCATCCCTCACCCGCTCCCAGCACATCGCCATAGGAGAAACCGCCGCAAGCCGCAAATCCTATAAAGTCTTTTAGCGAGACTCGGCCGGCGATGACGTCGCTCATATGCACATCGACCGCCGCGAATCCAGCCCGATCAAAGGCGGCGGCCATTTCGATCTGACCATTGACGCCCTGCTCACGCAGAATGGCGACGCGTGGTTTGGCGCCCTTGCCGATAAACGGTGCAGCGACGTCTTCGTTGTGATCGAAGTTCAGGCGAACGGATAAACCCGGCTCCTTCGCATCGAGAATCCGTTCGTATTCCTGCTCGGCGCAAAGCGGGTTATCGCGCAGTTTTTGCAATCGATAGGTGGTTTCGGACCACGCGCGCTGCAAATCGATACGCTTCTCCGCGAAGACTGGTTTGCCGTTGAGCACAAAGCGAATCTCATCGTTGGCGTTGGGCGCGCCCAGGAGGAATACCAGCCCGCTCAGGCCAGCCGTGTTAAACGCTTGGAAAACCGCCGCGCGATCCTCGGCGCGAATTTGAATGACAGCGCCCAATTCTTCGTTAAACAATGCGGCAACGAGCCGTTCGGTCATGCGCTCGCCCATCAGTTCGGGCAGACGCTCGTTACCGTCCACGTCCAGCACGCCCGGATCAATGGCCAGCAAATCAAGATTCGCGCTCAACCCGCAACGGCCAGCGAACGCCATCTCGCACAACGTCGCGAAAAGACCGCCGTCGGAACGATCGTGATAGGCGATGAGCTTGCCGGCTCGATTAAGCTGCTGGATGGTTGAGAAGAACGCCTTCAGTTTCGCGGCGTCATCGACATCGGGTGCGATGTCTCCGGCTTGCTTATAAACTTGCGCGAGCGCCGACCCGCCCAAGCGGTTCTTACCCGCCCCGAGGTCAACCAGAATCAATTCCGTGGCGCCTTGATCGGCTCGCAGTTGCGGCGTCAATGTGCGCCGCGCATCGCTCACTGGAGCGAATGCGGAAATGACCAGCGACATCGGCGCGGTGACCGACTTGGCGCCACCCTCTCCCCAGGTCGTTTTCATGGACATGGAATCCTTCCCGACGGGAATGGAAATTCCCAGCGCCGGGCACAACTCCATCCCGACCGCCTCCACGGTGTCGTACAACGCCGCATCCTCGCCAGGATGCCCGGCGGGCGCCATCCAATTCGCGGACAGCTTGATGTCGCTGATATCGTCAATGGCCGCCGCTGCGATGTTGGTAACGGCTTCGCCCACCGCCATACGGCCGGAAGCTGGTGCATCGATACACGCAATCGGCGTGCGTTCGCCCATCGCCATCGCCTCGCCCTGATAGGTTTGATATCCCATCAACGTAACCGCCACATCGGCGACAGGCGTTTGCCATGGCCCGATCATTTGATCGCGCGAACACAAGCCCCCTACCGTGCGGTCGCCAATTGTAATCAGGAACGTTTTGTCGGCGACGCTCGGCAGGCGCAGCACTCGATAAGCCGCATCCTTGAGACCAATGCCCGCGCCGGTAAAAGGCTCAAGCTTTACTTGCCGATGCGCCGCCTCGCGAACCATCTTGGGCGGCTTGCCGAGCAGCACGGACAAATCCATGTCGACCGGCTCGTTCTCAAAATAGGGATCGGTAACCGTCAGTTGATGCACTTCGAGCGCTTCGCCCAAGACGGCGAACGGACAACGCTCGCGTTCGCAAAGCGCGCGGAACAACTCAAGATCCTGCGGCAAAATCGAGAGGACATAGCGCTCTTGCGCCTCATTGCACCAGATTTCCTTCGGCGACATACCCGGCTCTTCGCTGTGAATTTCGCGCAAATTCAATCGAGCGCCAACACCGCCGCCATGCGCCAATTCCGGCAACGCATTCGATAATCCGCCCGCGCCAACGTCATGGATGGAAAGAATGGGATTGTCGTCGCCCATGGCCCAGCAACGGTCGATAACCTCCTGGCAACGGCGCTCCATTTCCGCGTTCGCGCGCTGAACCGAATCGAAATCGAGCTGTTCCGTGTTGGAGCCCGAAGTCATGCTGGAAGCGGCGCCGCCGCCTAAACCGATCAACATGCTGGGGCCGCCCAGTTGAATCATTAGCGCGCCAGCGGTCAGCGGTTTCTTATGCGAATGCCGCGCGCTGATGCTGCCCAGACCGCCAGCGATCATGATGGGCTTGTGATAACCGCGCATCTCCCCCGCGACCATTTCCTCGTAAGTCCGGAAGTAACCGCACAGATTGGGCCGACCGAATTCGTTGTTGAACGCGGCGCCGCCAATCGGCCCTTCAAGCATGATCTGCAAGGCGCTAGCGATCCGATCCGGTTTGCCGTAAACGCCATCAACCGCATCCGCGCCTGCGTAGCTTTCCCAAGGCTGCTTGAAGCCGGGAATATCCAGGTTGGAAACCGAGAACCCCGTCAACCCGGCTTTCGGCTTCGCTCCTCGCCCGGTCGCGCCTTCATCGCGAATTTCGCCGCCAGAGCCGGTGCCTGCGCCAGGATGCGGCGCGATAGCCGTCGGGTGATTGTGGGTTTCCACCTTCATCAGGGTGTGGGTCAGTTCCGTGGCGAAGCCATAATCGCCATTAGGGTGGGAATAAAACCGCGCAGTCTCCACGCCGGCCATGATGGCCGAATTGTCCGAATACGCCACCACGGTTCCCTGCGGCGTCACCTTGTGGGTATTACGAATCATGCCGAATAGAGAACGTTCCCGCGGCTTGCCATCGATAATCCAGTCGGCGTTGAAAATCTTGTGCCGGCAATGCTCCGAATTCGCCTGGGCGAACATCATCAACTCGACATCCGTCGGATTGCGGTCAATAGCGCGAAAATTTTCATGGAGATAATCGATCTCGTCGTCGGATAGGGCGAGGCCCATATCGACGTTCGCGGCCTCCAATGCGGCTTTACCGCCAGCGGCAAGATCAACCGTGGAAAGCGGCTGGGGTTCGAAATGATGGAAAAGCTTGTCCGCCTCTTCAAGTTGGCCGAGCACTGTTTCCGTCATCCGGTCATGAATCAATGGCAGCAGCAGGGAGCGCTCCGCCTCGTTCAAGCCATCTCGATCGACGTAGTAGGCGACGCCGCGTTCGATGCGATTAACGGACTTCAAACCGCAGTGCTGGGCGATATCCGTCGCCTTGGAAGACCAGGGCGAAATCGCCCCCAGCCGCGGCGTAACGAGGAATAATTCGCCAGAAGCTGCGCCCTCCTCCTTTGAACCGTAGGTAAGCACTCGTTCCAGCACTTGCTGCTCGGCCCCGGTCAATGGACCAGCAAGCTCCACGAAATGCCAATAACGCGTGGTGATTCGGGCATTGGCGAGCGTCGTGCCAGCCAGGGCAGCTTTAAGTTTTTCTAAACGGAACGCGGAAAGTGCGGATGAACCAGGAATGCGAAGAATCTGCGGCATGATTATTGTGAGGTACTTAAAGCGAAATTATATCCGATTCAGCGGGGTCCTCAGAAATCGGGGGAACAGCCGCTACAGGTTCTTATCCTGCGCTCCATCAATCCATCGCCATTTGAGCCACACGCGCAGCTCACGAAACTGATCAGCAGGAAGACTATCCGGCATCACCACGACTGCCCGCGAGAACCGAGCGCCGTCAGGGCGCCACAGGATGGTGGTAAACCACGGATGAACGAAACTGCCGGCCATCTGACGACCAACGATCATGACGCCCTCGCGCGTCGTCGCCTCCACGCCGCCGTCCCTCCGCAGTGACATAACAATAACGGAATCTCGCGGCTTTAGAAGCGCATCGCGCCGAACATAAAACAGCCAGCTTGCGACTACAGCGAGCGACGCTGGAATCTTGAGCAATACCGGCCATTCGACGATGTAGACAACGACGAGTCCAACGGCGTGCGCCAGTGTCATTCCTCCAACCAAGTAACGGGACTGCGAGAAAGAAAGTTTTAGGTCGGTTTTCATAAAGAACTCAAATTGCCACCTGTAACTCCCTCTCCCTTGAGGGGAGAGGGCTGGGGAGAGGGTGATGGCTTTATTAATCACCGCGTTCACCCTCTCCCCAACCCCTCTCCCCTCAAGGGAGAGGGGCTTAACGTGGACTTCTTTGCCTTGAAGGGAGAGGAACTTTATAGGTCGCAACTTGGGTTAAAGAATAATTCCAATGGCAATCTTCTCCGGCCTCATTTGCCTCCGCCAATCGACTATCTGTTCGATGAGCCCATCGAGAAGTAGGAGCGAGCTTGCTCGCGATTGTCGACGTGGCTCCGGACACAATCGCGAGCAAGCTCGCTCCCTAGATACGATTACCTTCCTCCACCCCGACCCTTCCCGTTTTTACTACTTTCCCGTGTGGACGCCATCCCTAGAGAAGAAACCGGCCCGGAGTTGGATTGCGACTGCTGTTGCGTTTGCAGCTTTGCTCGATAGGGAGCGCCATCAAGATAGATTAAATTCGGTAGCGCCACCGCTATCGCCCGTTTGGTTTCATCAGAGACCTTAGTCGAACGAAGATCCAGCTCCCTCAACGCCTTAAACTGCTTCAAGGTTTCCGCGATTTCGTCGGTGACATGGGTATTACGGAGATTAACCGCTCTCAATGTCGTCGCTAGCGGGAGAAGTTTTTTGAACCCTTCGTTGCCCAGGGAAGTATCTTGCGCATCCAAGGCTTGCAGTTTTTTGAGCTTCGCCACTTCGCTGACTATTTCGATTTCTTCGCGCCCTGTCTC
>DATLHW010000042.1:0-5090 GCA_035539675.1 Burkholderiales bacterium
CATCGATCGGGAAATCTCATCCTGATCACCCAGGTAATAATGCTTCAAGGGCTTCAGATTGTCGTCCAGCTCATAAACCAGGGGCACGCCTGTGGGTATGTTTAGACCGACAATTTCCTCGTCGCTAATGTTATCCAGGTATTTCACCAATGCGCGGATGGAATTACCATGTGCGGCGATTATTACACGCTGGCCAGACTGGACGGCCGGTGCGATAACATCGTTCCAATGCGGCAGAAAACGAGCGACAGTGTCTTTTAAACATTCAGTGAGAGGTAACTCATTCGCCGAAAGTGATGCGTATCGCGGATCGCGTGCGGGATGGCGCGAATCGTTAAGCTCCAGCGCCGGGGGTGGAATATCGTAGGAACGACGCCAAACCAAAACTTGCTCGTCGCCAAACTTTGCCGCTGTTTCCGCCTTATTTAGACCTTGCAAAGCGCCGTAGTGGCGTTCATTCAGACGCCAACTCGGGTGCACTGGAATCCACATCAGGTCCATCTGATCCAGCGCCAACCAAAGCGTACGGATCGCCCGCTTTAGGACCGAGGTATACGCCACGTCGAAAACGAATCCGTTCTCTTTTAAGAGTTGGCCAGCCCGTTTAGCCTCCTCGACTCCCTTGGCAGTCAGATCAACATCCGTCCAACCAGTGAATCGATTTTCTTGATTCCAGGCCGACTCGCCGTGGCGTAAAAGGACAATCTTCTTCATTTTGAGGCTCTCAATTTAATAGAAACGTAGAATTATCTGTTAAGACAGCCATGACCGGAAAGCTACCGATAGCGAATTCCTGTAAAATGCGGCTTTTTTTCGAAGGCGGTGGCCTCACGTGAAGTTCTTGATGGACAACATTTTATTAGTCTCTCTCATGATCGGCAGCGGCTTGGTGTTAATTTGGCCATTCATCGCCCGCCTATTTGCCGGCGGAAGAGAGATAGGAACCCTGGAAGCGACGAAGCTTATCAACAAGAACGCGGTAGTGGTCGATGTGCGTGACGCCACCGAGTTTGCGACAGGGCATATTCCCAACGCAAAGCACATTCCTTTGGCTGAATTGAATCAGCGCGTCACCGAACTCGCCAAGTTCAAGGAAAGACCAGTAATCATTAGTTGCAAGAACGATATGCGCGCTGGCCAAGCCATTCGTCTGCTTCTCAAAAACCAATTTACGCAGGTTTATCAGCTAAAAGGGGGTATCGCCGCGTGGCAGGAGGCAAGCCTGCCGCTGGAGCGGTAACCATGGCCGCTGTGCTGATGTATTCCACTGCGGTGTGTCCTTATTGCGTTGCGGCCGAGCGTCTCTTGAAGGCAAAAGGAATCGCCGAGATCACCAAGATTCGCGTCGACTTGGCGCCGGAAAAGCGAATGGAAATGATGGAACGTACGGGTCGTCGGACTGTTCCACAGATTTATATAGGCGACACCCATGTAGGCGGATACGAGGATCTGGTCGCGCTGGATAGAAAAGGCGGATTGGATACCCTCCTGGCAAGCTAGACCCGCCACCCACTTTACCCAAACACCGCAAGGAAACCATTATGAGTGAGCAACAAGAAGCCCCCGTATTTACCATTGAAAAGATCTACGTAAAAGATCTTTCCCTCGAAGTTCCCAACGCGCCGCAAATCTTCCTGGAAAGAGAACAACCCAATATCGAAGTACAGTTGAATTCTCGCGCCAACAAAGTGAACGAAGGTATTTATGAAGCTCTCGTCACGGTCACGGTTAGCGCAAAACTTCAGGATAAAACGATGTTCCTGGTGGAAGCCACTGAAGCGGGAATATTTCAAATTAAGAATGTGCCGGATGCCGACCTTGATGTCGTATTGGGCATTGGCTGCCCCAACATCATTTTCCCGTACTTGCGAGAAGTAATATCCGATGTCGTTACACGCGCCGGTTTCCCGCCGATGATTCTTGCCCCGGTCAACTTTGAAGCGCTATACGCCCAGCAAAAAGCGCAACAAAATCCGGTTGAGCAGCCGACCACTCATTAATGGTCAAAACATTTGTTCAAGCGTTATTCCTTATGCTTGCGCTGGCGAATACAGCGCAAGCGGCGGAGTATCGCTCCGTACAGGATAACGTCGCCATTTTGTATGACGCCCCGTCCACACAAGCCGCCAAACGTTTTGTTGTAGGACTCGGCTATCCCTTTGAGGTCCTAGTGAAGTTGGACCGGTGGACGAAGGTGCGGGACGAGAATGGCGATATATCCTGGACGGAGGCAAAAAATCTTTCGGACAAGCGAACGGTTATCGTAAGCGCCGCCGGCGCTGAGGTACGCGAGAAGCCAATGCCGGACGGGACAGTCATTTTTCGCGCCGACAAAGGACTTTTGCTGGAGTTGGTTGAGACATCCGCAAACGACTGGGTAAAAGTGCGCCACCGTGATGGGCATAGTGGTTATATCAACCACAAACAAGTCTGGGGATTGTGAAAAGGCTCTGCCCAGGCATTCTGAACCCTTAGCGAGCGAACAGAATTCCAGTCGAGAAGCCCTGACGCTCAACAAATTTATCGAGGCGCCCCACTTGAATATCACTATTCTTGGCGCCGGCGCCTGGGGAACCGCGCTGGCGGTTTCCCTCTCGCAGGACCATTCCATTCGTCTCTGGGGACGTGACGCACAACATATCGCAGAGATCGGCGCACAGCGAGAGAATCATCGCTACCTTGCCGGTATCGCCATCCCCGATCTTGTCTCCCTAACGACGGATTTAAATACTGCTCTCGATGGAGCAGACCTCGTGCTTTCCGTGGCGCCTACGGCAGCCTTACGTCAAACGCTTCAAGCAGTCGCAAAACTAGCTCCTCAAATGCCAGTCATATGGGCTTGCAAAGGCTTTGAAAAAACAAGTGGTCAGCTTGCCCATCAAATCGCCATGGAGGAATTGGGAAAGGATGCTAAATGCGGCGTGTTGTCCGGCCCCAGTTTTGCCCGCGAAATCGCGGCGGGGAAACCAGCGGCTCTCACCCTCGCCGCGCAGGATACTGACTTCGCTCATCATATGGCCCTCGCGTTACATAGCAATCGCCTCAGAGTCTACTCAAGCGCCGATGTTGTCGGCGTGGAGCTCGGCGGCGCTCTTAAGAACGTGATCGCCATTGCCGCCGGCATTTCCGATGGCCTCGGTCTCGGAAATAACGCCCGCGCCGCATTGATTACCCGCGGTCTTGCGGAGACCACTCGCCTAGGCTTAAGAATGGGAGGGCAACTCGAAACATTCATGGGGCTCACCGGCCTCGGCGATTTGGTGCTCACCACCACGGGAGATTTGTCCCGCAACCGCCAAGTTGGACTTGCTCTCGCAAAGGGCGAAGCTATCGCGACCATTTTGCAGACCTTGGGGCATGTGGCGGAAGGCGTGCATACGGCCCCTGAAGTAGCGCGAATCGCGGCCAAACTGGGTGTTGAAATGCCTATTACCGACGCAGTCTGCGCCGTAATTGAAGCAAAACTAACCGCGGCTGATGCTGTGGATACGCTGATGCGTCGAGATCCCAAGGCTGAAACACGTTTCAACTTTTAGGCGCGGCCACGTCTATCCGCCACCGCTGAATCCAAGTTGTCGCCATGCCTCGAAAACCAACACAGCAGCCGCATTAGAAAGATTCAGGCTTCGTGAGACAGCCCTCATCGGCAACCGCAGTCGAAACCCGGGAGAAAAGGCCTCAAGCACTTCCGACGGAAGCCCCCGCGTTTCCGGTCCAAAGACGAACACATCATTCGCAGCGTATTCCACATCGGTATAGCGGCGAGCACCCTTCGTGGTGACGGCAAACATCCGCCGATCAGAAAAATACGCTTGGCAAGCGAACCAATCTTCGTGAACCTTGATGTTGGCGAATTCATGGTAATCCAGCCCCGCCCTTCGCATCTTCGCGTCGTCCAATGGGAAACCCAGCGGGCGCACGAGATGAAGATTCGCGCCAGTGTTGGCGCAAAGCCGAATAATGTTTCCCGTATTGGGAGGAATTTCTGGTTGAAAAAGTACGATATCGAACATGTGTCTTTAATTAATCCTTCCGTTTATACCTTAATCTCAACCGTCGACCACATCAGGCAACGCCCGCGCCACCACCCATACCGACACCTCCGCAGCGCCTCGTTTCTTAAGCGCCTTGGCGGCTTCATGAAGCGATGCGCCAGTCGTCATAACGTCATCGACGATAACCACGCGCGCACCAGAAAGATTGGAGTCGCACTCGAAAGCCCCCCTTACATTGGCCCGCCGCTCCTTCCAAGGTAAATCGACTTGAGGCCGCGTATCTCTAATCTTCATCAACGTGGAGAGCGATAAACGCAAACCTGTCGCCAAGGCCAAGAAACGGGCGATTTCAGCAGCTTGATTGAACCCTCTCTGTGCAAGTCGGGCCGAGTAAAGCGGCATGGGCACGAGGAAATCCGGCCATCGTTCGCTTTGCGTCCGCAAAGCAAGCGCATCAGCAAGAAACTGCCCAAGCGCCAGCTTGCCGCCATATTTAAAGGCGCGTAGCACCTCCGCCAGAGGATAACGGTATTCGAAGGCCGCGGTAGCGCGATCGAATGCTGGAGGAGTCATAAGACACCGTCCACATACATCGCCAGCCGGCGTTGAAATTGCACACTGGGGACAAACCGGCTTGTCATGGTACGGAAGGGTTCGCCGGCAATCGTCACAGATCATTGCCGCACCGCTCGGCGCGCTGCAAAAAAGACAGTCCTGGGGCAACAAACTGCGCACAAAACTCGGGCTCTTGTTTAAAAAGAAGGTGGGCAAAATTGACAACATTCATGGGCATCGGCAATCATGCCGTTATTCTACCGACAGGCGCCCTCCTTACCACGCCATGAACTCCATCCAGCTAAAAGAAGTCGTTCCCTCGCAATCGTCCGAAGGCGGCATCAGCGTAGAAGAAGTCGAAGCGCTGTTCGGGCTACCGTTTAACGATCTCATCTATCGCGCCCAATCCGTTCACCGTAAAAACTTTGACCCGAACGAGGTACAGCTCTCCACCTTGCTTTCCATCAAGACCGGCGGCTGCTCGGAAGACTGCGGCTATTGTCCGCAAGCGGCGCGATATGACACTGGCGTGAACAATGA
>DATLHW010000043.1:0-3338 GCA_035539675.1 Burkholderiales bacterium
GTGCAGAAGGAGCCGCGTGATGCGCGCATTTTGTTGGAATCAGCCATTGCGGCTAAAGATCACAAGGCCGCCGAGCCAGTTCTTAACTGGATGAAGGAAACGACCATAGAAGACGTTGTCCTTAGGCGACTCGCGATTCAATTGGGTGTGAAGTAAATGACTCGACGAATTATCGGCCTCCTTCTGTTTTTGTTCGCCGCCTCCATGGCGCAGGCTCATAAGCCGAGCGATAGTTATTTGTCGCTTCAATTGGATGCCGCGCGGGCCGTTGGACAATGGGATATCGCTTTACGTGATTTGGACTTCGCTATTGGATTGGACGTAGACAGCAACGGCGATATTACTTGGAGGGAGGTTAAGGCAAAACATGGCGACATCGCTGCTTACGCCATGGCGCGTCTGGACTTTAGCGGTGACGGAAAACCTTGCCAGGTTAAGGTCACCGATCACTTAATCGACAATCACACCGATGGCGCCTACGCGGTAATGCGCTTTGTCATGGAATGTCCTGATAGACCAAACGAACTTGGCGTTAAGTACCGACTTTTTTTTGATCTCGATCCCCAGCATAAGGGGCTGTTACGGTTACAGTATGGCAATGAAACCCGTGCGGCGATTTTTAGTCCCGAGACGGCGGAGCAAAAATTTACGCTTGAGGGGGGCGGAGGATGGAAACAGTTCCGTGACTATCTCACGCATGGAATGGAGCATATTTGGCTAGGCTATGATCACATCTTGTTCCTCATCTCATTGTTGCTGCCAGCTGTTGTTTTTCGTACTAAAGGAGCCTGGCGGCCGGTGGATCGTTTTCATGAGGCTTTCATGGATGTGGTGAAGGTTGTCACCTCCTTCACCATCGCCCATTCCATTACGTTGACCATGGCGGCGTTAGGGATCGCGAGCGTTCCTTCACGTATCACCGAATCCGTCATTGCAATTTCGATAGTGGTTGCGGCGCTGAATAACGTGTTTCCAGTCATTGAGGGGCGACGTTGGGCCGTCGCATTCGGATTTGGCTTGCTTCACGGATTTGGTTTTGCGAGCGTCTTGCAGGATTTAGGGCTTCCTAGGGATGCTTTGGTGGCGGCATTGATTGGTTTCAACGTGGGTGTTGAAGCAGGGCAACTCGTTATCGTGGCGATATTTCTCCCGCTTGCGTTCTGGCTTCGCGCGACGAGTTTTTACCGAAAAGCCGTACTGGCTGGCGGGTCAACTGCGATTGTTTTTCTTGCCGCGCTCTGGTTCACCGAGCGAGCCTTTGACGTTAAATTCATGCCTTTCTAATTCGCGCCACTTACCCGGAAGGAGTCCCTCCAAGGTCCATTGACCGACGGCGTAACGAATTAATCGTAAAGTGGGATGTCCTACTTTTGCTGTCATGCGACGTATTTGGCGATTTTTTCCTTCCTGGATTTTGATTTCCAGCCAAGTCGTAGGGATGTTTTTGCGGTAGCGGATGGGCGGATTGCGCGGCCAGATTTGCGAGGGCTCATCAATAATCTTCGCCAAGGCGGGTTGACTGGTAAACTCTCCTAAATCGATGCCTCTGCGGAGCTCGTCCAGCGTCTCTTCCAATGGAATGCCCTCAACCTGCACCCAATAAGTTTTCGTAAGCTTGTAAAGAGGATTGGAGATTCGCGCCTGCAGTTTTCCGTCATCGGTGAGTATCACTAACCCTTCGCTATCGGTATCCAGACGTCCCGCAGGATATATGTTTGGAATGTGAATCAATTCTTTCAGTGTGGGATGTAAACCATCTTCGCTGAACTGGCAAATTACGCCGTGGGGTTTGTTGAGAAGGATTAGGCGAGACATTAGAAATGGGTTGACGGCGTTCGGCGGTAATGGAAAAAAGCTGCTAAAAAGCGCATACTTCAAGTCTTATATCTTATACATCTTTTAATAACTGGGGAGTTCTCATGTACCAGCATATTAAAGTGCCATCCGAAGGCGAAAAAATTCGCCTCAATGCTGATGGTTCCTTAAACGTTCCTTATAAGCCAATTATCCCCTTCATCGAGGGAGACGGCACCGGTGTTGATATAACGCCTGTGATGCGTCGAGTTGTTGATGCCGCTGTGCAGGAAGCATATCAAGGCCAGCGCAAGATCAGCTGGATGGAAATCTACGCTGGCGAAAAATCGACCAAGGTTTACGGTGAAAATGTTTGGTTGCCCGATGAAACGCTGGCAGCGGCCAAAGAGTACGTGGTCTCGATAAAAGGCCCGCTGACAACCCCAGTCGGGGGCGGAATTCGCTCTATTAACGTTGCGCTTCGCCAGGAGCTCGATCTTTATGTTTGTCTTCGTCCGGTACGTTATTTTGCTGGGGTGCCAAGCCCAGTGAAGAACCCCGAAAAGACAGACATGGTGATTTTCCGCGAGAACTCGGAAGACATTTATGCTGGTATTGAATGGGCTGCTGAATCAGCAGACGCCAAAAAAGTTATTGAGTTTCTGCTGAAGGAAATGAAGGTATCGAAGATTCGTTTTCCGGAAACCAGCGGCATCGGCATCAAACCGGTTTCACGAGAGGGTACAGAGCGTTTAGTGCGCAAGGCCATCCAGTACGCAGTCGAGAATCAGCGCAAGTCGGTAACTTTGGTGCACAAAGGCAACATTATGAAATACACCGAAGGCGCTTTCAAAAATTGGGGGTATGAACTCGCGCAACGCGAATTCGGCGCTCAATTACTTGATGGCGGACCTTGGATGAAACTACCTAATGGCATTGTGATCAAGGACGTTATTGCCGATGCTTTCTTGCAACAGATATTGTTGCGTCCAGATGAGTATGACGTAATTGCAACGTTGAACCTGAACGGCGATTACATTTCTGACGCATTGGCTGCGCAGGTTGGCGGCATTGGAATTGCGCCGGGAGCTAATCTGTCTGATTCTGTTGCAATGTTTGAAGCTACTCATGGCACTGCGCCGAAGTACGCGGGTAAAGATTATGTAAACCCGGGTTCGCTAATACTGTCTGCTGAAATGATGTTACGGCACATGGGATGGATTAAAGCGGCGGACCTCATTATCAAAGGTACGGAAGAAGCGATTAAAGCTAAGACTGTGACTTATGATTTTGCTCGGTTGATGACAGGAGCCCAGCAAGTGTCTTGCTCCGCTTTTGGCGAGGCAATGATTAAGCATTTTCATCAGCACGCTTAGAGTGAGTGAGTAAAAATACGGGGTAGGCGATCGCCTACCCCGTATTTATTTGTCTTCTGTCTGCTGCTTTACAAACCTCATGCTCGCTTTACTGGCTTGCGTGAACACAACGTTCGACTCTTGTTATTTCCATTGAGAAAGTCTGGATTTTAACTTTCTGTCAAAATT
>DATLHW010000044.1:0-6132 GCA_035539675.1 Burkholderiales bacterium
GCACTTGCGCGGTGTCCTGTACGGGAGATGGCGAATATTTCATTCGCCTTGCGGTGGCGCATGAAATCGCCTCGCGCATTCGTTATCTTGGCGAATCAATGCAAGTTGCTACAGCGTATGTTGTTATGCAGGCGCTGCCGGTGCTTGGTGGAGAGGGTGGCGTTATAGCGGTGGATCGGGGCGGGAATATCGCCATGCCGTTTAATACCAGTGGAATGTATCGCGCGGCGATTGATGGTGACGGGCGATTAACAGTGGGTATTCATCGGTAGGGGCTGAGATTCCTGCGCTTTTTCCCCCTCTCCCTTGAGGGGCATTTACGCCAACTTAAGCACATAGAAAGCTATGTCATCCTGAACGCCAGTGAAGGATCTGCTGTTTGTGTCCCATGGCGCGACCGTTCAAAAGCAGATCCTTCACTGGTGTTCAGGATGACAAAGTAAGCATTTGCGGTTTATGTTGGCGCTTATGCCCTTGAGGGGTGAGGGCCTTTAGAGCCACCCCCGGATTACGCTTCGCTAATCCAGGCTACGAGTGGGAGTCGAAGTGGGCTTCTTTATCTCGTTGTACATATCCAGCGCCTTTTTCCGCGCGACGGCGTGATCGACGATCGGCAACGGATAATCTCTGCCAATCATGACGCCAGACGCACGCTGTTCGATCGCCGGCATCGTCCACGGCGCATGAATATATTTAATCGGTAACTTGGCGAGTTCCGGGACATATTTTCGAATGAACTTTCCCTCCGGATCGAATTTCTCCGACTGTGTAACCGGATTGAAAATACGAAAGTACGGCTGCGCATCGCAGCCAGTGGACGCGGACCATTGCCAACCGCCGTTGTTAGCCGCAAGGTCGAAATCGTTGAGATTGTCGGCGAAATACTTTTCTCCCCAGCGCCAATCAATGAGCAGATCTTTCGTGAGAAACGACGCGACAATCATGCGCAGGCGGTTGTGCATATAGCCCGTGGTATTAATCTGTCGCATGGCCGCGTCAACAATTGGATAACCCGTCCGGCCTTCACACCACGCGTTGAACAGCGTCTCGTCGTTTTCCCATCGAAGCTTGTCGTATTCCGGCCTAAACGCGCTGACGGCGACATGCGGGAAATGGTGCAATATCTGAAAGTAAAACTCTCGCCAGATCAGTTCTGAAAGCCAGGTGTCTCCGCCTGTGTTCTGCTCCGCACGCGCTATCCGAGCGAGTTCGCGGATGGATAGGGTTCCGAAGCGTAAATGAACCGACAAATAGGAAACGCCCTTGATAGCGGGGAAATCGCGCGCTTCCTTGTACTGATCGATACGCGTGCGGAAATCGGACAGTAACGCTTGCGCGCCAGACATACCGGCCGGAAGCAATTCCTGGATATTGGTAGGTTCAAAACCGAGATCGGCAAGCGTTGGGATGGCTTCCTCGATTGGGGGCGCGCCGAACCTGTCTCGGAAGACCTCCACGTCGCGAATGGCTAAGTCCTGATCGGTGACATGCTTAAGCCACGCATTCTTGTAAGGCGTGAACACGGTAAAGGGTTTTCTTGCCCCAGTTAACACCTCGCTCTTTTCAAGAATCACCTGATCCTTGAAAGTGTGAAAGTCGATGCTAATCTTAAATAACTGCTCCCCCACTTTTTCGTCGCGTATAACCGCAAGCGGCTCGTAGTCGCTATTCGTGAAAACCGCATCGACGCCTAATTCCCGTGCGAGCTTCGGGATTTCGTCGGTCGCTCGACCATGGCGAACAATCAAGCGTCCGTCTAATTTTCTCAGCGCTGTATCGAGCTCAACCGCAGAGCGACGAATAAAATCTACGCGTCGATCAAACTTCCTTGGCAACGTATCAAGAATTTCGCGGTCGAAGAGGAACACACAAAAAACTTCACGTGAATCGCCAAGCGCGGCGGCAAGGCCGGTGTTGTCGTAGTCGCGCAGATCACGGCGAAACCAGAAAAGCGATTTATCGTACTGATGGGAGGGCATAGGGTCTGCTTTGAGGTGACAAATTGTGTCGTATACTTTGCAGGCGTTACAATAGATCAATTTCTCGCGGCCGCTTAATGAACTTAACCAATCACTTTCTTATCGCCATGCCCGCCATGGCGGACCCCTACTTCTCGAAGAGTCTCACGTTTATTTGTGAGCATAACGATCAGGGGGCGTTGGGACTTGTCGTCAACCGGCCGATTGATCTCACCTTAAAAGCGCTATTCGAGCAAGTCGAGTTGGACCTCAAAAATCCGAGATTGACCGATTTACCCGTCTATTTTGGCGGTCCGGTGCAGACAGATCGAGGATTTGTTTTGCATCAGCCTATCGGCGAGTGGCAGTCGACGCTTTCAGTGGCGGGCGAAGTGGGCTTAACCACCTCCAAGGACATTCTTGAAGCCTTGGGTAGTGGAACGGGGCCGGAAAGAGTGTTGGTGACTCTGGGGTATGCCGGTTGGGCGCCGGGGCAACTGGAGCACGAAATCAGTCAAAACGGCTGGCTTACCGTATCCGCCCGGCCAAGTGTTATTTTCGACTTGCCGGCGGAAGAGCGGTACGCGGCGGCGATGCAAATTATTGGCGTCGATTTTGCCAGTCTCTCCGAAGAGGCCGGGCACGCGTAAGGCAAATCGTTAGACACATTCTCCGCGCCCTGTCATGGTCAAGCCCCTCGCCCTTGAGGGGAGAGGGGTTGGGGAGAGGGTGATGGTTAATCGACACCGCTGTTACCCTCTCCCTGGTCTTCTCCCTTTAAGGAAGAGGGGGCTAAACGCGGAGACATGCCTAAAAGGGCGTGTCGCTAAATCACAGCGATACGCCCAAAAGTTAAAACATAAAAAGGATGAGGGCGGAAGGATGAAAGATGAAGTTGGTGAAACCCGCAACCTCGCCTCTCCCGTCCCTGACCTGCCGCAATTAGGCGCCGTATTAGCCTTTGACTTCGGCGAGAAGCGCATCGGCGTCGCCGTTGGCGACCTGAAGGTCAAAATCGCTCACCCGCTTACCACAATCACCAGCGAAGTTAACGACAAGCGGTTCGCCGCTATCGGCGAACTTGTGTCCGAATATCGACCCGCGTTGCTGGTGGTTGGCTTGCCGTCCCACGCGGATGGCGGGGAGCACGTGGTGGCCCGGCTGGCGCGGAAGTTTGCGCAGCGGCTGACGGGGCGATTCGGCGTCAGGGTCGTGTTGGTGGATGAAAGTTATTCTTCGGCGAGCGCCTCAGAAGCTCTCACCGAATCGGGGGTGCGCGGAGCTCGCCAAAAGTTATGGCTCGATCAGGTGGCCGCGCAACAGATACTGCAACAATTTCTTGATGATCCAAAAATTATTCCATGAATGATCGTCTCCTTGATGCTGAAGAACTCCTTACCCGTTTAATCGGCGAACTAAAACCCGCAGTCGATAAAGACACTGCCTTAGTCGGTATTTACACCGGCGGCGTGTGGCTTGCCCAACGATTGCACGCGGCGCTCTCGCTTACTGTGCCGCTCGGCACGTTGGATGCAAGCTTTTATCGCGACGATTACGGCGTGATCGGTTTGCATTCGCAACCAAAGCCTAGCGATATCCCCTTCGAGGTCGAAGGCCGCCACATTATTCTGGTGGATGATGTGCTCAACACCGGACGCACGATACGCGCCGCAATGACCGAGCTATTCGACTACGGTAGGCCGGCATCCGTGCGCCTTGCCGCCCTTGTCGATCGAGGCGGACGCGAGTTGCCTATCGCCGCGCAATACGTCGGCGCCGTCATGACCTTACCACCTGATGAACTGCTTGCGCTGGAAAAAGACGAGAGCGGTTTGCTCCGTCTAAGTATCCAGCCATGGAAACGTAAATGAACCACAATCCTCAACTCAATAAAAACGGCGAGCTGACCCATCTACTGACCATCGAGGGCCTCTCAGCCGAGATCGTCCGCACCATTCTCGATACAGCCGAATCATTCGTTTCCGTCGCCGAGCGCGAAGTGAAGAAAGTGCCGCTCTTGCGCGGAAAGTCGGTGTTCAACTTATTCTTCGAAGCGTCCACCCGCACACGAACCACCTTCGAAATCGCGGCCAAGCGGCTTTCCGCCGATGTGCTGAATTTAAACATCGGCGCATCCAGCACGAGCAAAGGCGAAACCCTGCTCGATACCGTCGACAATCTTTCCGCCATGCATGCGGATATGTTCGTCGTTCGCCACGCACAAAGCGGCGCACCGTTTCTCATCGCGCGTCACGTGAAGCCCGGCATTCACGTGGTCAACGCCGGCGACGGCAGGCACGCGCATCCGACGCAAGGCTTGCTGGACATGTACACCATCCGGCACTACAAGCGAGATTTCACGCAGCTCACCGTGGCGATCATTGGCGACGTGCTGCATTCCCGCGTTGCGCGATCGCAGATCCATGCGCTAACGACCTTGGGCGTGCCGGAAGTGCGAGTAGTTGGTCCCAAGACCCTGCTGCCGAATGGCATCGAGAACATGGGCGTGCACGTGTATCACGACATGGCTAAGGGCCTGAAAGATGTTGACGTCGTCATCATGCTTCGTCTGCAAAACGAACGCATGAACGGCGCGTTGCTGCCGACGGCTCAAGAGTATTTCAAGTGCTACGGCCTCACCCAGGAAAAACTGGCGCTGGCGAAGCCTGACGCAATCGTGATGCATCCTGGGCCGATGAATCGCGGTGTTGAAATCGACTCAGCCGTGGCCGATGGTTCACAAAGCGTGATCTTGCCGCAGGTTACCTTCGGCATCGCGGTGCGCATGGCGGTGATGAGTATCCTTGCGGGGAATTGATAGAAACTACGACTGACTCCCTGCTCTGCGGAACCACCATCTGGCAATCGTGCGAATGCGCCAAGATTTCTAAAGGTCTCTACATTTCATGAAAATCCAAATCAAAAACGGCCGGCTCATCGATCCGGCTAACGGCATCGACGCCAACAAAGACCTATTTATCGCCGCCGGAAAAATTGTCGGCGTAGGTGCGGTTCCCGATGGCTTTCAAGCCAATCGAATAATCGACGCCGCCAAAATGATTGTCTGCCCCGGCTTCATCGACTTGGCGGCGCGACTGCGCGAACCCGGCCTCGAATACAAAGCGACGCTGTCATCGGAAATGTCCGCCGCCGTCGCCGGTGGCATCACCAGCCTCTGCTGCCCGCCAGACACTGATCCACCATTGGACGAGCCAGGCTTGGTCGAAATGCTCAAGCATCGAGCCAAGAGCGCGAATAAATCGCACGTATATCCACTAGGGGCGCTGACAATAGGCCTCGGCGGACAGAAGCTAACCGAGATGGCCGAGCTCACCGACGCAGGCTGCGTCGCCTTCTCCCACGCCGATCATCCTCTTACCGATACACAAGTGCTATCGCGAGCGCTAGCGTACGCGGCCACGTTCGGATTCTCCGTATGGCTGCGGCCGCAAGACGCCTACCTCGCGAAAGGCGGCGTAGCTCATGATGGAGAAGTGGCCACCCGCATGGGATTGCCGTCGATTCCCACCACAGCCGAAACCATCGCCATTGCAACCATTCTCCAACTCATGCGCTCCACCGGCGCCCGGGTGCATATCTGCCGAGTGTCCTCAGCGATTGGCGTGCAGATGATTCGCGCGGCAAAGAAAGAAGGATTGCCGGTCACCTGTGACGTCGGCGTGCATCACCTGCACCTGTGCGACAGGGACCTCGGCTACTTCGATTCCAACTGCAACCTGATGCCGCCATTGCGTGGCCTTCGCGACCGCGATGCGTTACGGGAAGCGCTCAAGGATGGCGCCATCGACGCCATTTGCTCCGACCATACGCCCGTGGATGATGACGCTAAACAAGTGCCATTCGGCGAGGCTGAGCCGGGAGCGACAGGCTTGGAGTTGCTGCTACCGTTGACGCTCAAATGGGCTACGGAAATGAAGCTCTCGTTGAGCGATGCGCTGGCGACGATCACCAGCAGACCTGCGGACGTGTTGGGATTGTCTGCTGGACGATTGGGTGTGGGATGCGCGGCGGACATCGCGATTGTTGATACGAATAGAACATGGCGAGTGGAGCGGGAGGCGCTGCGCAGTCAAGGGAAAAATACGCCGTTCCTTGGTTTTGAGATGGTGGGCAAGGCGATCTGCACGCTGGTGGATGGGCATGTTGTTCATGA
>DATLHW010000045.1:0-2117 GCA_035539675.1 Burkholderiales bacterium
AAGCTCGGCTTGCTTCGGCATGGGAAAGAGCTTTACGTCGATCTCCCGTTTGGCGCCATCTCGAACCGGCAGGGGATCACCGCGCCACAATGTTTGAACTTGCTCTATCTCTTGAAACATCAACTCGCGATGATTTCCAAATGTCTCGGGCGCGAGCACGAAGTCGTTCGGATGCCAGCCGGAAGCGAACGCAACGCCGACGCGCCCGTTCGAAAGGTTATCGACCATCGCCCATTCCTCGGCGACAAGAATCGGGTTGTGCAGGGGCAGCACAATGCTACCGGCGCGTAGCTGAATGCGCTTCGTCTCGCGGGCAAGCGCGGCTGCCAGCACCGCAGGATTAGGCGACAGCCCGCCGAAGGAATGAAAATGTCGCTCCGGCATCCATAACGCGGTAAATCCATGAGCATCGGCAAACCGCGCGCTCTCGACGAGCAAGTTATATTTTGACTCGTCATAACCCGATTCATAGTTACCGAAGAAGGAGAGGCTGAACTGCATCGGTTTTGCATTTGATCGGGGGCGTGGTTGATCGATAACGCCCATCTTGTCGCCTGCTTGATCCTGGAGCTTTGAGGCGCCAATTTTGTATCGATCCCAAAAGCCGGCTGGCAAACACGCCGTGCTTTGTTCTCCGCTTACCTTCGAAGGCGTGCAAGCGGCGCTTGTCGCGTTCGCCTTATTAATTTCATTTTCAGCGTTCACTGGAAGCGATGCTGAAATTGATTCGGGTTTCGATGTCTCGAATTGAGTCGCTGACCTTGTCGCTTCCGGATAAAAACCACCCTCGCGCAGATCACGGATGCTGGCTTCGAACGCATGGACAATCTGGTCCATATCAGCCTGAGTATGCGCGGTTGACATAAACATGTTGCGCCCTTCCCAGATGTACAACCCATGGATTGCTGCGTGGTAGAAGAGCAAGTCCACATTGTGAAAATCGTTGAGGCGAAACAACGAGCCGCAGTGCACGGCCTGTACGGATAAATTGGCTTGTGTAAAAAGGTTATTGAGTCGCTCAACTAACGCATGCGTTCGAGCGTTGAGTTGCTCTTGTAACGCAGGTCCTTCCGCCAAAAGTTTTTGCAACACAGCGCGGCTGGCCGCCAGTGCGAGTGGATGTTTGCAAAACGTGCCGGCGAAAAACGTCGTCGTTGCTTGTGGATAGGAACCATCGCCATACTGCCACTGACCGCCGTCGACGGCGTCGAGATATCTGGCGGCGCCTGCCACCATTCCGATGGGCATGCCGCCGCCCACAACTTTTCCGTAGATACCTATATCCGCTTTGACGCCGTACCACGCTTGCGCTCCACCCGGATGGAGGCGAAAGCCGGTAATAACCTCATCGAAAATAAGCGCGATGTCTTGCTCGCGCGTAAGTGCGCGTAGCGATTGCAGGAATTCGCGCGGCTGGAAGTCGGGCCGTCGACTCTGCACGGGTTCGACCAGGATCGCGGCCAATTCATGCGCATGCTCACGGATGATTTCCAGCGAGCGTGGCGAACCATACTCCAACACGAGGGTATGTTCGGCGTGTATACCAGGCGCCATGGCGGCGGCATGTGAATTCTGGCCAGAATTCGACGTAGCCAACGTGTCATCGCTCCACCCATGATACGAGCCGGCGAAGATGGCGATCTTGTCACGCTTCGTTACGGTCCTGGCCAGACGAATGGCAAGCATTGCCGCTTCAGTGCCAGAGTTGCAAAATGTCATTCGCTCCATACCGGTGATGCCGCAAACTAATTCGGCCACTTCCCCGGCCAATTGCGTTTGAGGGCCGAGCGCCATGCCGTTCTTAAGTTGCGCCTCCAGCGCCTGCTCGATAAATGCCGGACGATGTCCAAACAGATTGACGCCAAATCCCATGGTCAGGTCGATGTATTCGTTACCATCCACATCCCAGATTCGTGCGCCTTCGGACCGCTGGCTGATAATCGGATAGAGCATTTCCTTTACCGAAAAGCGAAAGCCCGCCATGGCGCGGTTATCCGATAGCACGGGGCGATACCGCTGCGTTAACGCCTTGGAGGCGCCTGTGCGTTGGGTATAGCGATGCACGAAGGTGTCGAGGTAAGAACGCTGCTGCGAAGAAAGCGTCCGCAGTGGATCTG
>DATLHW010000046.1:0-2909 GCA_035539675.1 Burkholderiales bacterium
ATTAGCCTCTAGACCCATGTATTTAAGCGCACGCTCGACGCCCTGACGTTTTACAGGATCGGCGAATCCGGCGGGGTCCGGTACAAGCTCATTGACTGAGGCCACCATCTCCGGCGAGGTGCCCCAAGTAACTAACGGAGCTATATCCGCAGCGTCAATTTCCACGACCGTATCGAATACAGCGCCATTATCGGAGGTCAACGCGCGCCAATCCGCGACCGCTGCATCCCAGAGATCCGCCTTTGGCGCAAAAGGCCGTCCGCGCAAATAGCTAATCGTGATTTCGTCGGCGGCGACCATACCGGCACGCGCACCCGCCTCGATCGCCATATTGCATAAGGTCATGCGCCCTTCCATCGACATCGAGCGGATAACCGAGCCGGCAAACTCAATCGCATGGCCAGTGCCACCAGCCGTGCCGATTTTGCCGATCACAGCCAAGGCGACATCCTTCGCCGTCACGCCACTGGAAAGATTGCCTTCGATCTTGATCAGCATCGCCCTGGCTTTTTTCATCAGCAAACATTGGGTCGCCAATACATGCTCGACTTCCGAGGTGCCGATACCGAAGGCGAGAGCCGCGAACGCGCCGTGCGTGCTGGTATGAGAGTCGCCGCACACTACGGTCATTCCGGGCAAGGTAGCGCCCTGCTCCGGCCCAATGACATGAACGATGCCCTGACGCTTGTCGTTCATCGGAAAATACTGGGAAATCTTGAACGCTCGAATGTTGTCGTCCAGCGTTTCCACCTGCAACCGCGAAATGGGGTCCGCGATCGTTTCGCGACCTTTTGTGGTCGGCACATTGTGATCGGCGGTAGCCAGAATCGACGTCTCGCGCCAAGGCTGACGGCCATTGAGGCGCAGCCCCTCGAATGCTTGAGGACTGGTTACCTCGTGCACCAAATGCCGGTCAATGTATATCAGCGCCGTGCCATCCGATTCCTGATGAACGAGATGCCGGTCCCAAAGTTTGTCGTAAAGGGTTTGTGCAGCCATGATTTGATTGAGGTTGTTACTGCTGGGATTATGCCACAGTTGAGTTGGCCGCCGGTCGCGACAGCCAACGAGAACGGCTCGCTAAACTAGAGAGCCCTTATGCTTCGTCCGGCTCCGGATCCTCCACGATTCCACTGGCGCGCAATTGATCGATAATCGATTGCGGGGTGCGTGCGGGAATCTTCGGCGTGGCGCAAACCACATCCGCATTTTGCGCGCGGTGCTGTAACGCATGATCCATCAGCACCAACGCCAGCATCGCTTCGGCGATTGGCGTAGCGCGAATACCGACGCAGGGATCATGGCGGCCATGTGTCTCCACCACGGTAGGCTCGCCAGCTTTATCAATCGATCGACGCGCTAAGCGAATACTGGAAGTCGGCTTGATTGCGATGCTGACGACAATGTCCTGCCCCGTCGAAATACCGCCTAGAATCCCCCCCGCGTTATTGGAGAGAAATCCCTCAGGCGTCATTTCGTCGCTGTGCTCCGTTCCGCGCTGGGTGATGGACTCAAAGCCAGCGCCGATCTCCACACCCTTCACGGCATTGATCCCCATCATCGCGTAGGCGATATCGGCGTCAAGCCTGTCGTAGACGGGGCTACCCCAACCCACAGGAATATTCTCCGCCACGGCGTTAATACGGGCGCCGCACGAATTTCCTGATTTGCGCAGAGCGTCCATATATTTCTCCAATGAAGGCGCGATGTCCTCATTGGGAGCAAAAAATGGGTTGCCACTCACGGCGTCCCAGCTCTTAAACGGAATGGAAACCTCACCAAGTTGCGCGAGATAGCCGCGAATAACCACGCCGTGCTTCTCATGCAACCATTTCCTGGCGATTGCCGCGGCCGCGACCCGAACGGCGGTTTCGCGTGCCGAGGAACGCCCGCCGCCACGATAATCGCGAATACCGTACTTCTGCCAATACACATAGTCAGCGTGGCCCGGCCGGAACGTTTCGGCGATATTTCCGTAGTCCTTTGAACGCTGATCTTCGTTACGAATGAGCAATGCGATAGGGGTTCCAGTAGTCTTGCCCTCGAATACACCCGAAAGAATTTCCACGGTATCCGACTCGCGACGCTGCGTGACATGGCGCGACGTGCCGGGTTTGCGGCGATCAAGATCCAGCTGAATTTCTTCGGCGGAAATCGACAACCCTGGCGGACAGCCGTCAACCACGCATCCAATGGCGGGACCATGACTCTCGCCGAACGAAGTCACAGAGAATAATTTTCCAAACGTATTGCCTGACATATAATTTCCGCCGCTTCAACTCGCAAAATATCGACTGGAAGTTTACCATAGCACCCAGCCGGTTCTTAGAAGCCGCCTGCAAAGTGTAGCGAGCGGGCGGAGTTCTGGTTGAGGAACGGACGCGTACAGATAGTACGCAGAGTACCGGAGACCAGAACTCCGCCTGCGCAGTAACTTTTCAGACGGCTTCTTATTCGAGGATCGCGTCGGAACATGCATCCGATACAATCACGAGCACTCCCTCCCTCACCAACCCGACGAATAACTGAGCCCCTATGCTCGACGACCTGAAAAAAAGCGCACTCGAATATCACCGATTTCCCATGCCGGGAAAATTTGAAATATCTCCCACCAAGCCACTCGCCACACAGCGCGACTTGGCGCTCGCCTACTCTCCGGGCGTTGCGGCTGCCTGCGAAGCAATCGTTGCGGACCCCAATGAAGCTCGCCACCTGACCTCAAGAGGCAATCTCGTGGCGGTGATCACCAATGGCACGGCTGTGCTGGGCCTGGGCAACATCGGGCCGCTAGCTGGCAAGCCAGTCATGGAAGGCAAGGCGGTGCTGTTCAAGAAGTTCGCCGGCATCGATGTGTTCGACCTTGAAGTAAACGAACTCGACCCGGACAAATTGGTGGACATCATCGCCGC
>DATLHW010000047.1:0-19241 GCA_035539675.1 Burkholderiales bacterium
GGTAGGCGCGTCGCTTATTCATACCAAGGCAACGCCACGGACGAAGGTTTCCGCAAGTCTGTGTTCGATTCGATTAGCGGCCAATTCGGCGCCGTCACCATATGCGTCCCAGCCGCCGGTATTACGCGCGACGACCTAGCGATACGTCTCGATAAAAACACCGGCAAGGCGCGTATTTATCCGCTGGAGCAATTCAAGTTGGTTCTCGACGTGAACTTGCTCGCGCCAATTTATTGGGCGTTGGAAATGATAGCTCGCATCGCTGAGGGGCGTGCTGAACGTGGCCTCAAACGCTGGCTACCCACTGAAGGCATGCAAGGCGCCGTCGTCTTTATCGGCTCGATTTCATCCCAGGGCAATAAGGGACAGATTTCCTATGCCAGCACCAAGGCGGGCCTTGAAGGCGCCGCCGCGACCATCATGAAAGAAGCGATTTTCTACGGCGTGCGTTGTGGCGTGATTCACCCCGGGTTTACTGATACGCCAATGGTGCGCGCGTTGGGCGAGGACTATATCAACAAACACGTATTGCCGTTCACGCAATTGGGCCGATTGATTCGCCCCGAGGAGATCGCGGACGCCATTTGCTTCATGCTCGCGAACTCGGCGGTTAGCGGCGAACTGTGGGCAGACGCTGGGTGGCATCCGCCGGCGTAATGCTCATCGGGATCTAACTCAAGTTGTCGCCTATAAGCCCCTCTCTCTTGTGGAAAGAGGGGCTTAGCGTGGACTTCTAGGTCTAGTCAGCGGCGAGTCTCTTTTTTATTACCTGCCGGTATGACCTGTTCTACGCCCCAGTCCCGGATTCCGGCTGTTGAGATGTTGCTTTACCGCCGCGTTAAACTCATCTGTTGCTGCTTTGCCCGGCTCGAGATAAATCGCTTCCTGGGGAGGCGGTACGCTCTGCTGAGCGGCTGATGTACCGCGCGATGGGATAGATGGTCCTAAAGGAGTAACCAACCGCTCGTTAATGTTAGTGGTGACATCAAAAGGCAAAACGCTGGCCGGAATCTTATTAAAGGTCGTTTTTTGCTTTGGTTCGGTCGCCATGAAGTAGAGAGCCCCATCGTCCCCTTTTCCGATGAAGGGACCAAGCGGGCTCTTTGCAATGGCTTTAAGATCCCCGATGGACTTCACTGCATAGTTCTCTGAATTATCGAAATGCGCCGAGCCGAATACGGCGAGGTCTTCAATATGCTTTTGCGCCTCAATTCTTTGCTTCACTTCCTTCGGCAACGGGTTACCTAATTCGACAACGGCGGGAGACAACATGGTCGAACTAGGCGCCGGGGATTCCAAGGCAACGTCTTCGGTTACCACGTCAAACGGCAGCACGCCCTTCGGCACTCTATTGAAGGTCGGCTCTTCTTCGTGTTCCGGCGTTTTGAAATAAAGATCGCCTTCTTCCGTTCTTTTAACTAAGAGTCCTAAGCCGCCACGGGCAACGGCGTCTCGATCGACCACGTCAGTTATTCTGCCATTGTGTTTCTCAGAGATACTGTGTGCGTCCATCGTCGCGAACTCATCGATATATACCTGCACTCTGGATTTGGGTTTTTTCGGCGGCGGCGGAGGTGCTGCGTCGTCGACAACCTGGGTTTCTGCTTGTCTCTTTCGTGCGGCTTTCAGAGCCTCCACCTGTGGAACGATATTTTCTTGGGGCGGGGGCGCATTATCCGGCTCTTTTTTTGGGTCAAAAAGACGATTCCCCTTTCCATATTTTTCCACCCACTTGTCAATTTTCCCCTTACCTTTTTCAGCTTGCTCCTTTCGTTTTTTCTCAGCACAGACGTCGACTTCGGAGATCAGCTTTTTTAGTATTTCGTCTCGATCTAATGGCGGCAAATTTTTGTCGCGGTTAATGATCAATTTGTTTATTGTCTTTTTCAGTATGCCATGCAACTCTCTAAGAAGGATCGTGCCTTCCGGATGTCGACCAATTTCGTTGAGCAGGCTCTCCTTAATTTCGTTAATTTCAGCACGCGCATAGTCGATAGACGCCGACTCATGTTTTGGTGGCGGTTCATCTTCTGATGTCGGCTCTACGGCTGGTTCGTCGGGCCGGATCCCGGATAGAAAATCCAGATACTCATTGATGTATTCATCCGCTCGTTGCATCAACTGAGTGTGCGTCCAATGGGGGTATTCAATGACTTTAAGCCGAGACGCAAACGCTGGGTCTGTAGCAAGAAATTCCTTTATCTCTTCCGAGTCATTTGATGCGATGACAAAAGTCATCTTTGGCGCGGCGGCGTTTTTTTGCGTCAAGGGAAGGAGAGGTTCGTCGCCAGTGAGCCATCTTTTAATCGCTGGAAGAAGCTTCGGATAATCCGAAGGCTTGAATTCGTCACAGAACAAAATAATATTTTGGTCGTTAGCATCCTTAAGCAAACGGCGCCACAGTTCCGGGATTCTCTCTTCCCATGGCGTGTCAAAAGACACCACTGTAGAAGCGCCAATGCCCTCTATGCGCACGCCGAGAAACTCGCATAGCATCTCGGGCGTAACTGACATAAGCTCCGCGCCGAGCGCCTTCGCCATCTTCCTCATGGACCATGTTTTTCCGACCGAACCCGGTCCGAGCAATACTGCGGCTGGCGGTTGCCCATGACCGTGAAGATCGTGAAACCGCTTGTCGTTCATCAGTTCATCAAGCGGATCTTTAACCTGGTCCGCAAATCCCTTGATCGTGTCTTCTTGCGCCTGATCGATGGTTTGCGCCTGATCCTTATCGCCGCCGACGTTATGTTGATAAGTGTTGATCTTTTTTATCGGCGCACTTAATTGAAGAATGATTTTGTCATACTGACCTCTGAGCCATTCTCCGGACGGTATGTATGCACCCTCTGCCTCAGCGTCTTTGACATAATCTTTAAGGGTGGCGATGTTTCCCAGAATCGCTTTTTGGCTGGATTCGGGATAATTAGCAATAACCGTTTTAGCTTCCTTTTCCAAAATCTCCACTGCCGACTTCATAACCAGCCCTTCCGCCTGCGTACCTTTCGGCGGTTCCGCAAGCGCTTGGAGAATCGTCTTAAGCGGCGTTCCTATGACCTCCTTCATTGCGGTGTTTATTAGGTTTAACTTGACGAGGTCCGTTGCCCCGTTACCCGCCATGATTGATACGAATTGGTTGTGAAGCTCCGGCTGACGTTGAAAATACGGGTGGTTTTTCAGCTCAGGATCCATGGCTATTTGAGAGGCCATCATTTTTACTGCTTCGGGATCGGATAGGAAATCTTCTACTGTATGTTTTATATCGACGTTCGGTTGTTGTAGGTATTGGCTGAGTGTAAAAAGCGCGGCGCTGGGAGCTCCCAGGAAATGCTTGGATAACAAAAAAACACCCCCTAACTCCAACAATGAGGCGCCTGCGCCAATTCCTTGTTCTATCAGTTTCGGCCGCATTCTTGTCCAGGCATGCAACGTGAGCTTGGCTTCTTGAAGAATCGCTTGACCTCGCGCCTTGTTAGCTTCGAAATCGCCGGGAATTAGCTTATCTCCCAAAGTCTTTGTTTCGTCTTCCGTTGCAGCCCCCTCGACATCTGACTGATCTGTAGACCTGCGAATCCTAAAGATTTTGCGCAATAGATCTCTCATTATTCTTCCTTCCTTTTTGTTAAGTTCCGTTAAATTGCCTCCCGGCAAAGCCAGAGGCTTGTTAGTTAAATTATTGCGGACAAAGCCAAGCGCTTAGCGTCGTGCGTTGGTTTTCATTACTGCTGAAGCGCCAAGAGTTTCATGGTGATCTTCAAAAGATTGAATGCGCCCGAGAAACACATGCCGCACAGAGAAGTTTACTCAACATTTTTTCCAAATAATCGGCCTAAGGTATTTAGCGGTTGGATATCAGGGATTCCCTGATGCGCCGTATAGTTCTCAACGTTAGCTTACTAAGCTGTAACACTAAAATTGATAGGGGGAGAATGACAAGTGCTTAAACATGAGGCGTGAGCAGCCACGCACCAAACATCAAGAAATTAAACGATCTCCGAATAACAGAAAGCCCCATTAGAAAGAGCGACAACAATCGTTATTACGGTGGCGTCCCTCAAATAAGGATGAATAAAAATGAATTTCAATGATGATGCTCCTAAATCCCAGCCAAGCTTTTTTGATCGAGTGCTTGATGCACGGAATCAATATCCAAATGTATTCGGCGCCGCCGTGGCGTTCAGCGCTTTCGCCGCCATGAGTTGGTCAGCTCTTTCAATGTCTAACCGAATGAACAGTCGACCAAGGCAAGGCCAGGATCCTCAAGAATCCACGCGCCAGATTTACCAGTTGCGCGATGAAATTCGCGCTCAGTTAGGGCGGATACCCTCATTGGAGCAATGGCAAAGGATGCACGAATTGTATGAGCAACATTTCAGGGCCGACAGCACTCCATCTATGCTTGCTATTAGTCGAGACATAGCGTTGAACTGGTTAAACAGCGCAGAGGCCAATTCCAGTTTGAGTTCACTCGGCCCGAATGCATTGAGGGGACAGCTGTTTGCACGCTTCCAGGACACGATGCTTGAACGGCATGTAGTGGCGAAACTGAATCGGCAAACGCTGCCCCATGAAAATATTCCGGATGAAGAACTCACGCCGCAAAGAATAGAAAGCAGCGACATAACCTGGCGGCGCCTTTTGGAGGGCACATCGGTAAATCAGTTTTACAACTTGTTTACTCGATACGCTGGTCGCCCGGCTGGAGAAGAGATTGTTGCGTTGTGCACTGAAATTGGCGGGCAGGAAGGAGGTATGCCAACCTTGGAGCAATGGCGGAGACTGCACCAGTTGATTGGGGAAGAACTGAACAATCACCCGGAGTCTCCTTTACATCAATATAGAGAACGGCTGGCGCAAAGCGCGAGAAACGATTTTTTTAGGTCGGCCTACCAGCATTTGGTCACTGATCGCATGCAGGACATCGTGTTGCAAGCGCATGCTCTCCGAAACGTCGATCAACAAGCATTTCCGGACGAGCAGCTTACGCGTGAAAATCTGGATCATATGCTGTGGCCGGACTTACTCAGGGGCGCAACAGTTGACCAGCTTTATGAGCTAATCGCTCAGAGGCGTGAGCCCGAAATTACACAAACAAGGGTAGAACGCCCCTTGTGGGAAGAGACGCCTCCGGCAGGGGGATTTTCTTTCAAAGAGCAAATTTTGAATAACCAAATCGCCCAGGCGCTTTCCTTGCCGCGCGCCGTGAAGAGCTTCTTACCCGAAGGCCGCCCAGTCACGTTTTGGCGAGCGCTTGAAGCAGAGGCCAGGGCGGAGGCCGAAGCCGCCATTGCCCGCCATGCAGCGGATGGCGGGGAAGAGAATGCGGAACTACGGGAGCAGGCGAAAGTTCGCTATAAAACAATCAAAGCTTTTACGCGAGCTATCGAAATGGCGCCGGAGCAACCGGGTTTTATAAACAACGAAGAAAAATTCAGAAAGTGGTTCTCTGACTGGATCAACACGCTCGAACGCGATAAGGAGTTTCTGGATAGAACATTGCATCAGGCGATCCCGGTTCTGCTGGATTGCGCGCACGGGCGCAACGAGGGGTATAAAACCTTTAAAACCATGTTTATGCACGACCAGTATCAAAAGGGCGCGCTCTCTACTGCCGAAGTGCTCGCTTGGCGAGAGGAAGAGGCGCTGCTTGCGGTTTTAAGCAAAGTTATCGAGCTTAAATTTAAAGCGGTGAATAACCCACAAATTGAACCTTTAGAGTTAGCTCAAACATTTGAAGTTAAAGTCGGCAAGGCGTTAGGTTTTACGACGACGCCGGATGAGATGAGATACAACGATGCTCGCGTATCCCCCCAAGATATAGATGACGCAATACATGTCTTGCAGACATTTAGGAAGGGACTGCCTCTGGAAGAAGCCCTGAAGCCTTTCGTGGATGCCGCGAATAGAGGATTGGCGGCAAGGGGCGAGCTTTTGTTATCGGACGAAGAAAAAACATACTCTCTGACGTTTAAAGACGCGCTTTGGGAAGATGATTCTCTCGCTATCCAATTGGAGGAAAAGTTCCCCAAAAAATTCGCGGAGTTTAAAGAAGTCGTCGATAAATCGATTGAGGGCCACCAGGAACGCATAGGTTATATGCCGCCAGCGAGCAAGCGGGCTTCCAGAGATTGGAAAGAACAGGCGAACGCCGTCATGAAGAGAGGAGAGCAATGGAACGCCGAGGTCATATTAAAGTTCATGAAGAGTTACGATGATTTGAAAGGCGCCGTGAGTCAGGAATTAACGGCGCATAAGTCTCAAGAACATTCTGGATTATGGAAACCCCAGTTCAAGATTGCGGAAGAAGACCCTGAGCTGAGAAGAGATCTTCTGCGCACGGCGTTTGCGCTGGCGAGAGAAGACGGGATTCAGGCCATTAAAGTGGAAGATGAACAGAACATATCCTCTATTGCTTCGCCGGGACGCCAAGGAGCGCCGTCAAAGCCGCTAGCCGATTGGTTGCCCGAGTGCTGGGTCGCTGCGCAACTGGAGGGCGTTGCGCTTCAAAGCAGCTTTACTCCAGCGAAGGGATCATACGACAAAGTCGACGATGGGTTGATTTCCGTGTTGGAGCACATGTCGGAGGATAAAATTCGTGAGCGCTTTGGCGCCAACGCCGTGTCAACTGTGGAAGACGCCAAAACCGTGCGACAGAAGCAGGGCTGCAAAATATTAAAGCTGGACGAGGAGGGCAACGCATTCATTCGATCAAGGAGTGTGCCTCGCAACAACAAAATGGCGTTTGAAAAAATTTCCGCCAGTCTTTTGCAAGAAGACCTTAAGGTAGGAGTTTGTCTTACCAATGAGGGGAAAAGCCATAAAAGAGCTGCTTCCGGCCGAGCAGGACGCTAGTCGATTGTGAAGATAACAACAGCGCTATCGTTGATTCGGGTTGCCGCCGCTTGAGTTGGGCTGTGAAAGCCGATTAAGCAGCGCATGCAGAAAAGCTTTATTGAAGCGAAGCTGGCAACCTTCCGAGAGTAGGTCCAGTTGATCGGCTTGAATTTTGACGATGTCCACATCGGTGGCCGCCGTGAGTGTGGCCATCGGTTCAGCTTCGACTCGCGGGCCGCCTAACGTGGACGCTTCGCCAAAGCAATCGCTGGGCTTCAGCGCTCTCAGAAGATTGCCGTTCTTCGTGACATTCAAACAGCCCGACGCAATCACATAGTAGGATCTCGTACGCGCGCCCTCCTGCGCCATGGATTCGCCTTGCTTGTAGTGTTCCCAAACGGCGGTGCGTAGCAACTCCCAAAGCTCCACATCTTCGAACCAGGAAAAAAACTCGAGGTCGCGCAGTTGGTTGATTTTCTCCGTGGCGTTGATTTCGTCGTCGAGCGCTTCGAGTTTGGGAAATACTTCAGCAAGCGCTTTGGCGACATCAACCCAGTTTCGGTAGCGATTGGGCGGATCCCGATGCATGGCTCGTCGCACGATATCCATTAATGGCGGTGGGATGCTAGGGCGGAGCATGGTGATCGGGACCGGCTCGTCGCGAAGAATTTTTCGCATCAAACTCATGCTGCTTTGCGAATCGAACGGAAGCCGTCCCGTGAGTAGTTGATACATCGATACACCGAGCGAATAGATATCCGATTGAATGTTGGCGTCTTCGCCGTTGATCCGCTCCGGCGCCATATAAGCGGGGGAGCCCACAAGACCACTCACCTGAGTGTGGGTGGAATGGAAAATGAGCGCCGCGCCAAAGTCGCTGATCTTCGCCTCGCTCCGTTCGTCCAGCAACATATTGGCGGGTTTGACGTCCCGATGCACGACGCCATGTTGAGCCGCATAATTCAGTGCGTGACAGCACTTGAACATGATGGGCACGAGGTGCGATACCGGCAGGAGATTCGATTCAACGCAATAGGGGGATAGCGAGCCGCGAGGCAGATATTCCATCACGATGTAGCGCGTCGCTTCATCCATGACGGCGTCGTAAACGCCCACGATATTCGGGTGATGGAGTTTACCGGCGAGCGATGCTTCGTTCAGGAACAATTTTCGGAGGCGCGCATCTTCTTCGGGCCGACCGAGTTTGACGACGTTTTCTACTTTAATGGCCACCTTGCGATCATTGAAGGGATCATCGGCGATATAGACCACCGCCGTCGAGCCGCGCCCCAATTCACCTAATATGGAATATCTGCCGATGGCGTTAGGCTGCATAAGCTTCCCTCGTCAAAGTAGCGCTATTAACTTCTTATGAACTGCTCGTTGGAAAAACCGTACACCCGCTGATGAGATGGTGTCAAAACGATCGTTATCTTGACGTTATAAAGGGCGAGGTGTTAGACCGATTTAGAGCCTATCCCAATAGGCGGCATAGGGGCCGATAGCCGCATTGGTCGCCTCGCCGTACTCGTTTGTACTGTCTGCGGCTCCCGCCTTGCTCTCAGCCCCTATGCCGCCTATTGGGATAGGCTCCTAGCTCCAGTCGCATCTTCATTTTATTCGGAGATCACATGACTACACTGCAAACGCTACTCGGCATTGAATTGCCGATCATTCAAGCGCCCATGGCGGGTGTTCAAGGCAGCGCCCTCGCCGTCGCGGTCTGCAACGCCGGCGCCCTCGGTTCTCTACCGTGCGCCATGTTGACCGTCGAAGCGATGCGCACGGAATTGGCGTCCATTAAGGCGCAAACGTCGAAGCCGTTCAATGTTAATTTTTTCTGTCACACGCCGCCAACGCCCAGTCCCGACCGCGAGTCCATTTGGCGAGCTGCGCTATCGCCATACTACCGAGAGTTTGGCTTGGATATCGAAGGCATACCGACGGGCCCTGGACGGGCGCCCTTCACACAAGAGGCCGCCGACGCACTGAGCGAGTTCAAACCCGCAGTCGTGAGCTTCCATTTCGGCTTACCATCGACTGATTTGCTTGCGCGAGTACGAGCATGGGGGGCGAAAATATTATCTTCCGCAACCACGGTCGAAGAGGCGCTTTGGCTCGAATCGCAAGGCGTGGACGTCATCATTGCACAGGGGTTGGAGGCAGGGGGGCATCGCGGCATATTTTTGTCAGACGATCTCACCACTCAGGTCGGAACATTCGCGCTAGTCCCGCAAATCGTGAAAGCCGTGAAGACGCCGGTTATCGCAGCCGGCGGCATTGCGGACGCGAAAGGCGTCGCCGCCGCCATGGCGTTGGGAGCGATTGGCGTGCAGATCGGAACGGCGTATTTGTTATGCCCGGAGGCGACTACGAGCATGGTGCATCGCGCCGCGTTGAAAAGCGAGCGCACAAAGCACACCGCGCTGACGAATTTGTTCACGGGCCGACCGGCGCGAGGCATTATGAATCGTGTGATGAAGGAGCTCGGTCCAATGAGTGACAAGCCACCCGCGTTTCCATTGGCGACTTCCGCGATTACGCCGTTGCGCGCAAAAGTGGAGAGCAGCGGCAGCGGTGACTTTTCGCCGCTATGGTCAGGGCAGAACCCGAGCGGATGCAAGGAAATACCCGCAGCGCAGCTTACGCGGGAGCTGGCCGCTTATCTGTAGAGTCCTATCCTTAGGGAACCTCTGAAAAAGTGTAGCGAGCGGGCTGAGTTTGAGGCGAGGAGCGGACGCGTATAAGGCGTACGCATGGCGCCGGAGCCTCAAAATCGGCCCGCGCAGTAACTTATTCAGAAGTTCCTTAGTATTTATCTCGCTCAAGGGGAGCCGCCCGCTGTTTTGCCGATTGCGTTGGATCGTCCTTCGGCTGTGTCGGCGTGGCGGCTTCTTTTTCCAATGGCTCCTCAGACGCTTTAGGGCTGGGGCTTGCGGATTCCACCTGCGCCGGCGTGGTCTCAACTTTTGGCTCTGAGCCAGTTGAAGCTTTCGGCGCGATGGTCTTTTTCTCCGCAGGTTCCGCGGATGCCTTTGGATTGGCGGGCGTGGGTTCCGATGGCTGCGAAGTCGCCTCAACCTTGGGTTCAATACCCTTTGTCTCCGCCGGTGGCGGCGCTTCTTTTTCTAACGATTTTTCGGACAATTGGGGAGGCGTCGCCGGAGATTCCGCTTGCGGCGCCTTAGTCTCAACCTTAGGTTTTGCGCTCTTTGGCTCTGGCGGCGTATCCGCTTTTTTCTCCGCGGATTTCGGCGGGGTCTTTGGCGCTGGGCGAGGTGACTCCGCGTCTACTTGCTTGGTCTCGACCTTGGGAGGCGAATCTTGCTTACTTCGTTCGCCAAGCAGGCCCGATTGATTTAGCGCGACAATCAAACCAGTCACGGCAGTGATGGAGCCAGCGGTGGCAGTCAATACGCCAGGGAGGGTGTGCCACCAGGAACCCTTGGAGTGTGGGGCGTCATCCATGAGGGATTCAAGGAAATTGTTATCTGAGATGTATCGGATGAATGTCGTAGGAACAAGCTTTTCCAAGACTTCATATCGATGAGATAAGCGATAACTTGAAAAAGTATCGTCTCTAGCGCGAAAAGAAATTAATTTAATAGTAGGCCATGGACCGGACTCATTCAACAACTTATCTCAAAGTCCTTTCCCGCTGTAGCCTGGGTATTTAACGCAAGTTGCGACTTATAACTCCCTCTCTTTCAACGGGAGGGTTTGGGGCGTAGCAGGGGTTTTGGAAAGCAAGCTTTCCGCCTGCGAAGCGGTTCAGCTGTGATTGTTTAAAAAGGCATAATGTGTGAGGAAATGGATCTGCCGCCAAGCGATAGGCGAGATTTTCTTGAGGAGGTCCAACGCTTTCTGATTGCCAGCCGCTTGATACGGGCCAAACAACATCGACTGCGAGACGGGATTGCAGGCGGTCACTACATTTCACTAAGCCGCTTGCGATCATGCTAGCAAGATACGCTTTATTGAAATCGCAACAAGGAGCATGAATATGCTTATCGGAGGACTACCGTTTGACGAGAATGTGGATCTGAACGATCAAAATGCATTTGCAGCGTTATTACAGGCATTGAAAAATCTTCCTTCCGGATTCGCCGCCAGGACCAGAAGCAAAACACAGGCAGGGCGGCATCAGCCTGACACTGAGGCATATAGCCATACGATAGCCGCTTTTAACGCGCATAAAGAGTGGGAACGCACCAAAGATAATGTGCTGCTTGAACGGGCGCTTACCGAATTGCAGTTGTCGGCGGAGGCGGGCGAGAGGACCGGGGGAAATGCCCTTGCACAGGCCGGCGATCTTTTTCGGTACGCTTCACTATGCCGTTCCGCCGGCCAGGCAGAGCGGGGTATTCCGGCAGCGGAAAAGGCTCTCTCGATTTTTCAGCAGCAAGGAAATTGCTTTGATGCCTTATTCGCAAATATAGGACCTTTATATGCAGACATCCTAAATATTTCATTCGCCAAAGAACAGGAGGGAAATCAGCAGGAAGCTGACCGCATGCGAGAGAAATTACGACCCTTAAGAGAACAAATGTTTGAGGCGTTTACCAGAATAGGTAATGAGCCCGTTGATCTATCTGCCCATCACGTTGCGCCAGGCGACGTGGGCTTTTCTAACGGTCCTCCATTAGGCGCAATGAACGTGCAGGATTGTATTTTGCTTATTCTCTGGAATCCGGATCCCAATCGAGATCCATTGGCGGTTTCAATGGCGATGGCGCATGGTGATTGGTATGTGGCTGAAGAGCCTGAGACCTTCAATATAATTTGGGATGCCCTGCCAAGTCCGCCCCCCTCCATGCATTTACAGGGGAAATTAGTCGGGGTGCGACATCTCGATAAAAGCTCCAATAATCCATTAGGAGTTAGGAGCCGTGACAACCTTAAAAAGGTCAGCAATTGGTTAAAGGATAAAGGGGTCAATATCGTATCAACCGATTTTCTTGATGCCCCCGCTGCCATCGTTGCATCTCAGAACTATTCGTCATTACTGAACCAATATCAGGTATCCCTTACTGAGGCAGTACCACGATTAGGCCCTGACGCGGTTATTTCGGAAGGAAGACAAACATGGGATCGAAGTAACCGTCTTAGGGTGGCGTTTAACTTGGCGATCTCTTCCGAGCGGGCGCCTATTTTAATGAATGAAGCATTCGTGGCTTCAATATCGACCCATGGAAATAACGAAAAAGAAATATACGATTGGTTTAAAAATCGCTCACGCGATATCCATATGTTTCCTCTTAACACGCATTGCATATTATCGCTAAAGGAAAGCCACGATAACGCGGTTGCTTACGTTTCGGCTGCATTAGACGACAAATGTCAGGCTTGGCGACGTTTTCTACAAGGTAAACATCCGGGGGTGGTCATTAGTCCTGAAAATATTCAGCAGGCAAAGCAAATCATTGCCGCCCGCGCCATTCATATTGGCGAAGGCGCGGAACAGGCGAATCAGCCGCTTCTCGATGAAATTAAGAAATTGCGAATCAAGGTGGAGAACGGGACCGCAACCTTTGATGTGGAAAAGCTGAAGCAAGTCCGGTTTCCCGAACAGCCTTATGAGGCAATTGCGCAAAGAGCGCGGCAACAGCAATCAGTACGCAGCTCAGCCAGAGGAAATAAACGCCAAAGGACAAGATAATGACCCTTGACTACTGGGTAGTAAACGCCGGCGAAGCAAAAACTTTGTTATGGAATGATGCCGCGCCGTCACTGGCCACATTCGATCTAGGCAATGAGTTTGCGGTGACTGCGTTTAATCCGGCGACAAAGACCATAGGGCTTGCAAGAAACATTGATGGCGATCGTCTCAGTCGCTTCTTGCAATCGTTACTTTCACCCGATATGACTTTGCTCTATCCGGTATTGCAAGTCAGAATCGTTGGTGGTGGTAGCGGCCCGGCATATGAAACCAGACTCAAGGATGTCTTGATGGCTATTCGTCATGCTGATAGCGGAAGAAATTTTATAGATATCGTCTCGGCTAGCACGGCGGAAAAGTCTTATCCCCAGTCGTTCAAATTAACTCCCTTGGATGGAGAAATTGAAGCCATTCATCCGGCTTGAATAAGGTTTGGGGAATTCATTGTCATAGTTAGCTTGTAAACCACGAACAAGCGACGCTTGCTTATTGAGCGACTTTGAACGACGGCGAATGGCGCTGGTAGCGCCGAGGCTCCACCTCGCGCTGCTCGCTACGGTTTCGAAAGAAGTCTATTTATCCGAAAAGAATGGCGCAAAGGCTTGAGTAATCCCGCTTTGGCGGCAGACCACTCGCTTCCCGCCATGCCAGACTATTCGCCGATTGCGCCAGTCGCCTCAAGCGCTCGAAGATCGGCGCTATTGTGATTAGCAGTATGCGCTGCCTGCTTGCTCGGCGTCGTTCCTCATTCGCGTTTTCTGACAAATTTGTCATTTTTCTGTCAGGTCATCGTTGTCCTAAAAGGCTTACACTAACCGGAAAATCCCCCGATAATCGACGCCGGCAAGCCGCCGGCGTCGCCACTTTGAAACCATTAACTTCTAAATTACGGGCATTCGAATGCAAGTCGCCAAAATAAACGCAAAAAAAACTCTTGCTGTCATTGTCGTACTCGCGTTGGCGGGCGCCGGAGGATTCTGGACGTTTAGCCGATCGACGGCGGCTCCGCGTCCGTCAGGCGGCGCGCCGATCCCCGTCGTCGTGACGCGTGTCGAGATGAAGGATGTGCCGCATCTGACGTCCGGCATTGGAACCGTGCAATCACTTCATAGCGTCAATATTCGTTCGCAGGTGGACGGAACGCTTACGGAAGTTCTTTTTCAAGAAGGTCAGTTCGTAAATAAAGGGGATTTGCTGGCGAAGATAGACGACCGGACGATCATGGCGACTATCGAGCAGGCGCGAGCTGAAAAAGCGCGTAACGAGGCGCAATTGACGGCGGCGCAACACGACCTGACCCGTTATAACAATCTGCTGAAGGAAGAGGCGATTTCGAAGCAGGTTATCGATCAGCAAACTGCTCAGGTGGCGCAGTTGAAGGCGACTGTTCGGGCGAACGAGGCAACCATCGCCGTGGCCCAAGTTCAACTTTCCCACACTCGAATTACTTCGCCTGTCAGCGGACGCGTCGGTATCCGGCGTATCGATGTCGGCAATGTGGTGCGCGCTTCGGACGCCGAGGGCTTGGTGACAGTCACGCAGATCAATCCGATTTCGGTCGTGTTTTCCTTGCCGCAGGAATTGCTGCCTCGTATCCAGCAGGTGATGAGTAACGAGTCCGGCGCGCCAGTGACCGCTTTGGATCGTGATGCTGGAATAGCGTTGGGGCAGGGGAAGCTGGCGATGGTCGACAACCAAGTCGATTCCACGACCGGCACGATTCGCCTGAAGGCGCAGTTTCAGAATAAGGACGGCAAGCTTTGGCCGGGACAATTCGTGGCGGTGCAACTGCGCACGGGTTTGAGTCCCCAGGCTTTGGTGGTTTCCGCAGGCGCGGTGCAGCGCGGGTTGGATAAATTGTTCGTATATAGAGTCAAGGATGACAAGGTTGAAGCTGTGCCGGTGACGGTGAAGCACGAAAACAGCGAAGTCGCGGTCATTGGGTCAGGCTTGGCGTTGGGCGATGTCGTGGTGCGCGACGGTCAGTCGCGGTTGAAGCCCGGGTCGAAGGTGACTGTTGTCGCCAATGGTCCGAAACCAAAGTAACTTGATGTTGGTGGTGTGCTCCCCTCGCCCGCAGGCGGGAGAGGGGTCGGGGGTGAGGGCGTATCCTTATCCCGTTTCAAACAAAATAAATAGACTGCCATGAAAGATTATTCTCCCCAGTTTCCAACCAGACTTCCTGAAGATATTCGAATGTGGGCCAGAGAACTGCGTGGCCATATGACCGACGCGGAAGCGTTGATTTGGAAACTCTTGCGTAATAAGCAAGTCGCCGGCGCCAAATTCAGACGACAGCATCCGCTGGGACGATACATCCTGGATTTTTACTGTGATGAAAAGAAGCTTTGTATTGAGCTTGATGGTAGCCAGCATATGGATGCGGTTGATTACGATGTAAAGAGGGATGCTTGGTTACGGACTCAAGGCATTCGTGTATTACGTTTTTGGAGTAATCAGGCACTGACGGAGACAGAGGGTGTAATGGAGGCGATTTATGAGGTGCTTTTAAGTGATGTGATTGTAGAGGCGCCCTCCCTTGCAGGGCGCGCAGTCCGCTGCATCGGACTGCCGTTTCACAGGCGGTTGGCATGCCAACCGAAACCCCTGCTCAACCCCCCGACCTCTCTCCCGCCTGCGGGAGAGGGGAGGTAATATGAATATCAAACCCCGTTTTTCCACTTGGTTTATCCACCATCCGGTTTCCACCGCGCTACTCACGCTCGCGGTGGTTCTGCTTGGTTTGTTCGCATTTCCCAAACTACCAATCTCGCCATTGCCGGAAGCGGAGTTTCCAACCATTCGCGTCAGCGCCAACTTGCCCGGCGCAAGTCCCGAGACAATGGCCTCGGCTGTTGCGACGCCGCTCGAAGTGCAGTTGAGTGCGATTCCCGGCGTGACCGAGATGACTTCAACGAGCGCGCTCGGAACCACAACCATCACCATGCAGTTCGTGCTCAGCAAGAGTATTCATACGGCGGCGCAGGAAGTGCAGGCCGCGATCAATGCGGCGGCGGGGCGGTTGCCGGCGGATATGACCAGTCTGCCGACGTGGCGGAAGATTAATCCGGGCGATGGACCTATCCTGATTTTGCGGGTGCAGTCGGAGTACATGACGATGACTGAGCTGAGCGATTTGGCGGAGACGGTGCTTGCTCGTCAGATCAGCCAAATCGATGGTGTCGCGGAGGCGGGCATCACCGGGCAGCAAAAACCGGCGATTCGCATTCAGGCGGCGCCAGAGCGGCTCGCCGCTTATGGGTTGACGCTGGCCGATATTCGTTCGGCGGTCCAGTCAGCTAGCGTCAATCAAGCAAAAGGCGCGATTTATGGCGATAACCGCATTTCGACGCTAGCGACCAATGATCAGATATTCACGCCTGGAGAATATGATCGTCTCGTTGTCGCATATCGTGGCGGCGCCCCGGTGTTGCTGCGCGACGTCGCCCGAGTTTCCTTCGGCGCCGAAAACGCCTATGTGCAAGCTTGGCAGAACGGAAAGCCGGGCGTTAATTTCATTGTCCGTCGGCAACCCGGCGCCAATATCGTCGCTACCGCCGATCGTATTTTGGAAGCGCTTCCGAAAATGCGACAAATGTTGCCGGCTACGGTCGAGGTGGAAGTGCTTAACGACCGCACTCGCACCATTCGCGCCTCGTTGCACGACGTGGAGATTACGCTAGGCATCGCGGTTGGTTTGGTCGTGCTGGTGATGGGATTGTTCCTTCGCCAGATGTCGGCGACGTTGATCGTCACGGCCGTGCTTTTGGTTTCCCTGATAGCCACATTCGCCGCGATGTTCGCGATGGGATTCAGTCTGAATAATTTAACGCTCGTTGCGCTGGTGATTGCGGTGGGCTTTATCGTGGATGACGTGATTGTGGTGGTGGAGAACATCCACCGCCATTTGGAAGCCGGGGAGTCGATGCGCGAGGCGGCGATCAAGGGCGCTTCGGAGATTGGCTTTACCGTCATTTCGATCAGTTTATCGTTGGTCGCCGCGTTTATTCCGTTGCTCTTCATGGGCGGTGTGGTGGGGCGTTTGTTCAGCCAGTTCGCGCTTACCGTGACGGCCGCTATCGGTATATCCGTGGTGGCGTCCCTTACGCTGGCGCCGATGCTTGCATCGCGATTCATGAAAGCGCTTCCGCATCATCTTGAGGAACGTCGCGGTTTCGCGGAGCGCCTGCTTGAGAAATATGACCATAGTTTGAAATGGGCGTTGAGCCATCAACGGGCGATGTTGGGCGCCTTTGGCGTCACGGTCGCCATCGCGGTCGTCAGCTATGTCTACATTCCCAAGGGATTCTTCCCCTTGCAGGACACCGCATTCATATTCGGCACGACGCAAGCTGGTTTGGATATTTCTTATGAAGACATGGTGAAAAAGCACAAGGCGTTGGCGGACATCGTTGCCGAGGAGCCCGCAATTCAGAGCTTTGCTCATTCGGTCGGCTCAACCGGCGGAAGCCAGACGATGGCGAATGGGCGTTTCTGGTTGGTTCTTAAGGATCGGTCCGATCGAGATGTGTCCGCCCAGGAGTTGATCGACAAGCTGCGTCCCAAATTCGCCAAGGTCCCAGGCATTGTGTTGATTTTGCGCAGTGCGCAGGACATTAATATCAGCTCCGGCCCGTCGCGCGCGCAGTACATGTATGCGTTGAAGAGCAGCGACAGCGCGTTGTTGTCGGAATGGGCCGTGCGTTTGACCGAGCGGCTCGCGAAGATGCCTGAATTGCGTGACGTCTCCAACGATCAGCAAATCGGCGCCAGTGTTACCCGGTTGACGATCGATCGAACGGCGGCCGCGCGCTACGGACTGACCACGCGCGATATCAACCAGGTTCTTTACGATGCGTATGGACAGCGCCAGGTTGGCGAGTATCAAACCGAAGTGAATCAGTACAAGGTGATTCTCGAGATTGGCGAAGCGCAACGCGGCAGGATGGAAAGCCTCGCGTATTTCCATCTGCGTTCGCCGCTCACAGGGCAAATGGTGCCGCTATCTTCCGTTGCGAAGATCGAACCGCCGACCACCGGGCCTGTTTCTATTAGTCACAACGGCATGTTCCCGGCCGTCAATATTTCCTTCAATCTTGCGCCCGGCGTGGCGTTGGGCGACGCCGTCGATTTGGTCACGGCGGCTGAGAGGGAGATGGGCATGCCGCCAGCGGTGACCGGAACATTCCAGGGTGCGGCGCAAGCGTTCAAGGATTCGCTAGCCACGCAACCCATCCTGATTTTGGCGGCGCTGCTCGCGGTGTACATCATCCTCGGCGTTTTGTATGAGAGCTTCGTGCATCCGCTGACGATTTTGTCCACGCTGCCTTCCGCCGGCATCGGGGCGATTCTGATGCTTTGGCTGTGGGGACAGGATTTCTCAATTATGGCGCTCATCGGCATCGTGCTGCTCATCGGTATTGTGAAGAAGAACGGCATCTTAATGGTCGATTTCGCAATCGATGCGCAACGTCGGCAAGGCATGACGCCCGATGAGGCAATTTATCGCGCGTGTCTGACGCGTTTCCGTCCGATCATGATGACGACCATCGCGGCGCTGCTTGGAGCGATTCCGTTAATGATTGGCTTTGGAACGGGTGCGGAGTTGCGTCAACCGTTGGGGATTGCCGTCGTCGGCGGATTGCTGATCAGCCAAGCGTTGACGCTCTATTCGACGCCGGTGATTTATCTTGCGCTGGACCGGGTTTTCCACCGATCGCGGGAGCGAAAATTGCAGCAAGTAGCGCTGGAAGGAGAGGCGTTATGAGCACCCATTGGATTCGTAGGATGGGTGGAGTGAAACGTAACCCATCAACCACCGCTGATGGGTTACGCGTTGCTCCACCCATCCTACTGGCGTTGGCAATCTCGGTTTTCGCCGGTTGCGCGAATATCTCTTCCAAGAACGAACCTCCGTCAGACGTTCAGGCCGCGTGGGAGGGCGCACCTGAAGGCGTTGCTCTCGAACTCGCCGAATCGACATCCGCATGGTGGCTAGGATTCAACGATCCTATTCTGAACGAACTGATGAAAACCGCTGAGACGCGAAATCTGGATTTGCGAATTGAAGAGGCGAGAATCCGTGAAGCCCGCGCATTGAGGCAAGCAGCGGGCGCGAATTTCCGGCCAGACGTTTCGGTGTTTGCCGAAGGTGTGCGTCAGCGTCCAGGTGGAGCTAGCGCTTCGCCCTTCAATACATTCGAGTTGGGTCTGGACGCCTCGTGGGAGTTGGATGTGTTTGGCCGCGTCCGCAATCAAGCGCGCGCCGCCGAAGCCGATGTGCAAGCAGCGCAGGCAGATCGGGATGGCGTGCGCGTTGCGCTGCTCGCGGAGGTTGCTCGCACTTACATCGAATATCGGCTGTACCAAGCCCAAACGGATATTGCGCAAAGGACCGCATCTGCGGAAGAAGGCACTGTCAGGATCACGCGCGCGCGTTTCGAAAAAGGTATGTCGAACCGGATGGAGTTGGAGCGCACCGTGTCCGCACTCGCGGTAACGCGGGCGCAGATTCCGCAAGCGCGCACGCTGACCGATTCCGCTCGTTATCGATTGGCCTATCTGGTTGCCAGCACGCCGGAAGCGCTTTCCGTCGCCTTATCCGGGGAGAAGCCGATGCCCGACAGCGATCCGTTGCGTGTTTTGCTTGCCCCGACGGATGTGCTTGCGTTACGTCCGGATGTAAGGGCAGCGCAACAACGCTTGGTTAGCGCCGGTCAATTGCGCGAGGCCGCTGCGGCGCTTCGTTATC
>DATLHW010000048.1:0-16329 GCA_035539675.1 Burkholderiales bacterium
ACGACCCTCTTATTAAAGCGAGTTATGTGGAGGCGCCGTCGCCGGATGGATATGGAAAGCTGCGCGGCTACCTGGTGCGGCCCGCGAACGCGAAAGGCAAGCTGCCGACTGTGCTGGTGGTGCATGAGAATAGGGGGCTCAACCCACATATTGAAGATATCGCCCGGCGCATCTCTCGAAAATTTCATCGCCTTCGCGCCCGATGCGCTTTCTCCATTGGGCGGATATCCAGGCGATGAAGATAAGGCGAGAGAACTCTCCGCCAAACTCGATCAGGTCAAGACCCGTGCGGACTTTGTCGCGGCCGCCGACTTTCTGAAAAAATTACCCGAGGGTAACGGCAAAGTGGGCGTCGTGGGCTTTTGCTACGGCGGAGGCGTCGCCAACTATCTCGCCACGCGTCTCCCGGATCTGGCGGCGGCGGTCCCTTTCTATGGCGCTCAGCCTCCAGTTGAGGAGGTCGCTAAAATCAAGGCGCCGTTGTTGATTCACTACGCTGAGAAGGATGAGCGCATCAATGCCGGTTGGCCGGCATATGAAGCTGCCCTAAAGGCGGCGGGCGTTCATTGCCGGGCTCATATCTATTCGGGTGCTCAGCATGGTTTCAACAACGACACCACGCCACGTTATGACAAAGCGTCGGCCAAGCTGGCTTGGCGGCGAACGATTGAATTCTTTTCCACGCAATTGCGTTCAACCTAGATTCCGCAGTTGAACGCTCCCGAGTGTGCGTTTTTAGGGCTGTCGGGCTAGGGTGTAGCAGGGGGTTCGGACAGCATGCTGTCCGCCTGCGGAACGGTCTGCGCGTGCAAGCGCAGACGCGCCCTGCAAGGGTGACAACGCGGCATGGCCATTCCATGCAAGGCGGAGCAACAACGTTCCACAGCCCTAAAAACGTGCAATCGGGTGTGTAGCGTGCTCACCCATTTGGTGATGTGAGGAAGTACGAAAATGCTCGCATATACAATTCCTTTCCATAGGCAATAAGCGGTCAACTGCGGAATCTAGGTTCGTAGCATTACTGCACAAAACGTTGGCGTTACGCGACAACCTTGAACGTATTACGTCCGTCCGTCTTCGCTACGTAAAGTGCTTCATCCGCTCTGCGCATTAAGCACTCGGCGTCGATCTCCTCGGAGCGTCGTACAGCGACGCCGACGCTGGTGCTTACCTTGAGCGCAACGTTCATGACGTTGAATGCCGGAAACATGGACTGAACGATGTTGGCCGCGATTTGCTGCGCGTTATCGGGGGAATTCAGTCCTTCCAGAATAATCACGAACTCATCTCCGGCGAGTCGGGCGACCGTGTCGCTGGCGCGCACGACCTCTTTCAATCGCCGAGCGAATTCCTTCAACACTTCATCGCCGGCCTGGTGGCCATAAGTGTCATTGATCGATTTGAAGTGATCGATGTCCAGAAACATGATGGCCATTGTTGAAGCGTATTGTTCGCTTTTTGCGATGGCTTTCGCCAGTTTTTCATTGAACTGATGACGGTTGGCCAACCCGGTAAGCGTATCGAATTCGGCAAGGGTTCTTAATCGCCGCTCGGCTTCCTTGGCGGCGGAAGCATCGCGCATGATGCTGGCGAAAAATTCCACGTGGCCTTCCGCTGTCTTCTGGGCGATGACCATGTGCTGAATCGGAACTTCCCGGTGGTCTTTGTCCCATACGGCTGTATCTCCGACCCACACACCGTTTTTCATGGCGGCCGGCGCGGCTTGTTCGACAATCGTTTTGACGACCCAGCCGGGATAGAAGTCGCCAATCGTCTTTTTCGTTACATCGGCATCGAGGGCAATACCGCTTAGTCGACGACCCGCCGGATTGATGTAGCGGACTTGCCCGGTGCTATCCGTGGTGGCGACGAAATCGGAGGTGGCTTCCAGGATCGCCGCGAGCATGCGGCGCGCCTCCTCGCTTTCTCGTCGGGCGGTAATATCGTCCGCGGTGCCGACATATCCAGTTACAGTGTCTTCAACGAGGATCGGCGTTGCCTTGACCGACACCCAGACAACTTGACCATCGCCGTGCAAAAAGCGATGAACGCTGTCGTAGGTTGCTTGATGTTCCATCGCCGAGCGCCATTCGCTGATTACTCGTTCGCGATCGTCGGGGTGCATAGCGTCGCCCCAGCCATTTCCCATTGCGTCGGTCAGTGTCAGGCCCGAAATCTTTTCATAGGTGCGGTTGACATATAGGCAACGCCCCTGCGCGTCAGTCCGAAAAATGCCGAGCGGCGATGCGTCGTTGACCGCCTCCAATTCAGCTTGCCGGGTTCGCAATTCCAATTGTTGACGCCGTCGTTCGCTCAGGTCGCGAGCCAATTGGCTGAATCCTCTTAAAGCGCCGGATTCATCATGCAACGCAGTGATGACGACGTTCATCCAGAAGGTTGTTCCGTCCTTGCGCACTCGCCAACCCTCGTCTTCCCACCAGCCCTCCGCCGACGTTATTTGCAGGACGCGCTGGGGATGGTTGCGCTCGATGTCCTCGGGAGTATGAAAGCGGGAGCAATCCTGACCGATAATTTCCTCGGCGGAATAGCCAAGCATTCGCTCGGCGCCGATGTTCCATGTGGCCACTTTGCCTTCGGGGTCAAGCATGAAGATGGCGTAGTCCACGACGCTGTCCACCATTAAGCGGAACCGTTCCTCGCTACGTCGTAAAGCGTCCTCCGCTTGAGTTTGCTCCGTGATGTCGCGAATGATGCCGCTGTAAAAGCGCCCGGCCTTCGTTTCCCAACTTGCCAGCGATAGCTCCAGTGGGAATTCCTGATCGCTCTTGGTCAAGCCTGCCAGCTTGACGGTCTGACCAATGACATGCGCTTCGCCGGTGGACCGCATTCGCTCAAGTCCCCGGCGATGTGACCCCCGATAGCGATCCGGCATCAGGCGCTCCAATGGCTGACCGACTATTTCGGCTTCGTTGTAGCCAAAAATGTTTTGTGCGCCTTCGTTCCAAAAGACGACGTTGCCTTCCGTGTCGGCGATGACGATCGCTTCGGTGGCCGATTGAGCTAGCGATTCAAACTTGGTTTCCGATTCTCGCATCGCAGCGGTCATATCGTTCGCCAGCGCGAGTGCGCGTTCCCGGGTAACCGATAGGGAACGCACCAGTGTGAAGAAGAGCAAGCTAAAACAGATCCCGGCGATCAACACAAACTGCGCTTTTTGCCGATCGATCGTTTGCTGGAATGCGGGCAGCGAAGTGAAACGCAGCGTCCAGAGTTGATTTCCAATATTCAGTGCTGATTCCGCAGAGAAGCTGGTGTGACCCGTTTTTGCAGCGTCGCGCGGCGCGGTTTCGCTGGAGTACATGAGCGAATCATTCACAGTCTTGGCGCTATCGAAAATTTGCAGCGCCACGTTGACGAATTCCTTACCCAGAATTCCTTGCATCAAATTGTTCATGCGGAATGCGCTGGCCACATACCCGACCAGGGCGGCGCGGCGCTCCTCGGCGGTTCCAATCGAGGCGCCGTTTCGGTATATGGGGACATACATCAAAAATCCGGCTTGCACATCCCGGTCGGTTTCCTGTCGCAGCGTCACCTTGTGGGAGATGGTTGTTTCGCCGCTATCCCGGGCGTGAGTCATGGCCGCGCGGCGGACTGGTTCAGTGAGCATGTCGTAACCAAACGCCCGCTGGTTACGATCATTGAATGGCTCCATGTAAACGATGGCGGAGTATTCGTCGCGCTCTCCCACTGGGAGGATGTCGTAATCGGGAAAGCCTTCCGCGCGGACTTGTCGAATATGGGCGTCCTTATCGGCCGCGTTTATGCGCTGGGCGAAGGAAATCCCCTGGAGACCCGGATAGTTTTTTTCGATCTTTAACTGTTCTACATATTCATGCCATTCACGTCGCTCGACGCTTGTCGAAGCGGCGAATAAACCGGCCCCGCCGCGGAGAATCTGCTCATAGGTCAACATTCGCTCGCCGACGCGCGATTTGATGATGTCAGCCAGGTAATTGAAGCGGTCGGCAGCGCGCCGCTCAGTGTTTGAGGCAATGAGATGCCAGCTTAAGACGGTGACGCCCAGGCAGGCGATCAGGACGAACCACGGCGCCGCGATGTCGCGTCCGAATGCGGAGAGGCGTTGGAACCGTTGCCGTTCGATCAGATCCGCCGCTAGCGCCAAACCCGTTACAGCGCACAGGCCCACGAAGGCTTCCAGCGCGATAAGCGAATCGTTCAGACTTCCTTTCGCGAATGGGCCCAACCCGTGGGTCGTACCCCATACCGCCATGGCTGTCACGACAAGCGAGGCAGTTGCGACTCCCCGCGGCCCATAACGGAAAGCCGCCCAGGCTAGGCAGGGAATGAATGGATACGCCAGCAGACGGTCGGCTTCGTGCGGCGGGCGACTCGCGCCGAAAACCAGCGCGCCAAGTCCAAAGAGAATAGCTGCGAAGGCTCCGACCTCAAGCGCTATTCGCGGTCGCCACCGTAGCGATGGTTGCCTGGCCCAGGCGATGAGGACAGGAGCGACGATCAATATGCCCGCCGCATCGCCCAACCACCACGTCAGCGAAATCGTTCCCAATGCCGAGGGGGGCGCAATTTTTCCTAGAAGCAGACTGGCGGAGCCCATAGCCGCGCCGATGACGCACGTCAGAAGCGCTACTAATACGAATTTGAATACATCGTGCGGCTGATCGAATGGACTACGGTCGTCGACCAGGCGGCGCAGGAAAAAAACGCCGACGAGCGCTTCGAGCGTGTTCCCCGCTGCGATCGTCGTTGACACGAGGGCGATGGTTGATGGATCGGCGACCTGATTGCCCATGAAAACGACGACGTTGGCGATGAGCGCGCCGAGAGCGATCCCTGGCCAAATGCGGTAACCCAGCAGAAATACCGCTGCGAAGGCGATGCCCGATGGCGGCCAGACAGGCGATGCGTTCGTTGTTTCAAAAGCAAGGAGCAGGCTATAGCGAGCCGTCAGGAAGTAGACGGCGGTGAGAATCACGACGGTGATTAGCCACTTTGCCTGTTTAGGTAGATGGAGAGTCATTCATTTTCGCGTTGATTGCGTGAATGTGACCGGGGCGCTAGTCATTCTCTATCATGACGATGATAAGCGCGAGTGGTATTTCAGGCGCTGCCGCCTATTATCCTAAAAACAGAGATATTCACACAGGACGTTATTCCGAACACGACCCTGAACATACAGCCGACAATGATCGCCTCTAACGTGAAAAGGAACAAGGACCATTATGGATCCACGCATCAGTTTTATCACCCTCGGTGTCGCCGATCTTGAAAGGGCGACTCGCTTTTATGAGGAGTGCCTTGGTCTTCCTCGGCGCAAGACGCCGCCGACGGTCACTTTTTTCGAGCTAGGAAAAACCTGGCTTGCGCTATGGCCGCGCGCGAGTCTGGCGGCTGATGCTGGGCTTTCCTCGCAAGGTTCAGGGTTCGCGGGCTTTTCTCTTGCGCACAACGTCCGCTCCGAGGCGGAAGTGGATGCGTTGTTGAGACACGTCAGCGCTTTCGGCGCAAAAGTCGTAAAGCCAGGCCAGCCGACAGACTGGGGTGGTTATGCTGGTTATTTCACCGACCTCGATGGGTTTCTGTGGGAGGTGGCGTATAACCCGGACTTTCCTCATGTGGACTAGTGGTTAGTCACGTTGGATCTGTGGGATAGAAATTGACGGATTTTGTCGGCTGCCGAGGCGAGAGGAGGCGTCATAGTTGAGACTATGGCAACGACGAGCAACGAAGGCAGGCGGCAAAAGACGCAATTTATACCCACAAATCCAGCGTGACTGACCACTAGTGGTCAGTCACGGTGATTTTTATCTGCGTTGCCTCTAATTTCACCGTGACTAAGCAGGCGCCGAAATCGGCGTCATAAACGGAGTCGCAATCCGTTGTGAAAATAATCTGTGAGATGGAGATACAGCATGGATTTGAAACTGAACGGTAAAGTGGCCATCGTCACCGGCGCCAGTCGGGGCATTGGCCGTGCTATTTCCGAAGCACTCGCCAATGAAGGCGCTGAGGTTGTGCTTGCGGCCCGATCTCGCGATCAGCTTGACGTAGTGGCGAAGGCTTGTGGTCTCAAGGCGTATGTCATTGCCCTGGACTTGCGAGAGACGGATGCGCCAGAGCGATTAATACAAGCTGCCATCGCGCGATTTGGCCGCATCGACATTCTGGTCAACAACGCGGGAGCGACCAAGCGCGGCGACTTTCTTGAACTGAGCGAGGATGACTGGAAGGACGGGTTTGCGCTCAAGTTTTTTGGCGCCATGCGCTGTTGTCGAGCAGCCTGGCCTCATCTCCAAGCAAGCGGAGGTTCGATCGTCAACATTGTGGGCGTGGGCGGCAGGACCGGCAGCGCCGAATTCGCCATTGGCGGTTCGGTCAATTCAGCTCTGCTGAACTTGACGAAGGTGCTGGCGGATAGAGGATCGAAGGAGGGCATTCGCGTCAATGCGATCAATCCCGGTTCGATCGCGACCGAGCGTCTGCAAACACGGATAAAAACGTTCGCGGCCGAGAAAGGCATTGATGCAGCCAGAGCCGCCGAACAGATGGCGCAAAAATTAGGCGTGGCGAGGTTCGGCGAGCCCGAGGAAATCGCGCGGGTCGTTGCGTTTCTTGTGTCGCCTGCGGCTAGTTATTGTCAGGGTTCGATCGTTGATGTGGATGGCGGGCAAACGCGGACTTTATAGAATAGGACTTACGCAAAACGGCCACAGCGGCGTTGCGCTTCCTTGCTGTGCCACTCCACTCTCTGCGTCAGTGCAGCCTTGCTGCGGTGGTTTTGCGTAATACGAATCCTATGAAATTCTCGAACAACGCTAGACGCGATGAGCGCCCCCTCTCCCTTGAGGGGAGAGGGCTGGGGAGAGGGTGAGAGCGGTGTTAATTTGAACCATCGCCCTCTCCCCAACCCCTCTCCCCTCAAGGGAGAGGGGCTCTGTCTTCTTTCTGTGCTTGTGATGATCGTCTTCTCCAACAATGTCAGCTCTTAACGCTTGTTTGGAAACTTCATAGGATTCGTATAGGTCCTATAGAAATCCACGGCCATGCCTAAATACGCCATACCAACTTCACGAACGCGCCTCGTTCAATTTCGCTTGCGGTGGCTCTGGCGCCCGACTCAATGTGGCCTGGATCGAAGGCGTTCCTTACGGTCAGGGACATTTCCACTTCACGCGTCGGCTTCCATCCAAACCTGACATCCACTGCCGTGTAGGCGGAGACCGCCGGGTCAGGTAACGAACCGACTTGCCGAACCATGATGTCCAGTTCGTGTTTGCTTGTCAGGTTATGTAGTGACCGCAATGTCCATTGATGTTGCGGATCGTTGCCCAATGCGCTTGGGCCCGTGGGGTCGAGGCTGCCTGATTTTCTCTGCAAATGTTGGCGCAACTCAACCATTCCTGCGCTTAACCGCCATGCCGGCGTCACCTGATAGTTGCCCCATGCTTCAACGCCGCTTGTTGTTCCTTCGAGTCCGTTTTCGACAAAGAAGCCGCCTCCCGCCGCAGGCTGACCGCTACGAAGCTTGTCGTGTAAATGACGAAACGCGGTGATCGAATACGACAACGCGGGGCTTGCTTGAGCGCGGTGGCCAATTTCGAATACGTCGGAGATTTCGGATTCGACGTTCGGGCCGCCTCGAATCAGAAACGGCGGATTTCCGGGAAAAAAGAATTCCCGATCGATGCGCGACGGCGCACGCACGGCCCGTGAGGCCGCTCCCCAAAACAACTGGTTCTCACTGGGCTTCCACGCCAGACGCATGCTTGGCAGGAATTCCCAGCCCGTATAAATGTTGCTTTCCAGTTTTCCGCCCAGGGTGAAGTCGATGTTATCCGTTAGGCTGACTTCATCTTGCAGGAATACGCTTGACCAGCGCAGATCCCGTATCGCCGGAATGAATGCCGTGAGTAATCGGTTTTCAGTGCGGTCGTGCGCATAGCGATGCCCTGCGCCCCAGATGAGATTATGCGGCCCCAGGTTGGGAATGACGTGCTGAAATTCGATATCCACGAGATCTATTTCGTCTTTGAACGTAATCACATCATTACGCTCTGTGTGGTCGTAGTAGGCTTGCAGACGAATTTCGGAGTCGTTCTCCAGTTTTTGGCTCCAGCGCGCCAGCAGATTGAAGCCCGACAAATCGGGCTGACCAAGCGGTCCGATCTCCACTTTCGCTTGATAAGCGTCTCCCTGTAGCGTGATTTGCCGATCACCCGTTTCCCAATCGGCGCGGAAGCCGCCTTGCGTCTTATTCCAGTCATCCAATAAAGGGGTTCCATTAGCCCGCCTTGTATTGTCGCGGTCGAAAGCTATTGCGTAGATGCGGTAATGACCATTCTCGCCAATTCGTCCACCTAATCGGGCCGCGCCGCTTTGCTCACGAGGGCCTCCGCCGGCCTCGACATGGACGCCTTGGGTGTCCTTCGATGATCGAGTGATTACGTTGATTACGCCATTCACGGCATTAGCGCCCCACAGAGCAGCGCCAGGGCCGCTGATCACCTCGATGCGCGCCACATCCGCAAGCATTATGTCTTGGTGGTCCCAAAAAACGCCGGAGAACAATGGCGTGTAGACCGTTCGCCCATCGATCAATACCAATAGCTTGTTGCCGATTCCATTATTGAATCCCCGCGCGCTGATTGCATACTGACGCGAGTCGATGGCCGCGACCTCAAGGTTCGGCGCAAGCCGTAATGCTTCGGGGAGGCTGTTGACGCCTGAACGGCGAATGTCTTCCGCAGTTATGACGTAAATTGAGGCCGGCGCGTCCTGCCAGCGCTCGGCCTGACGAGATACCGACGTGACTCTGATGTCGCCCAGCTGTTCAAGAGACAGATCGGCAAGATTGGATAGCGTTGGTTGGGCTGCGCAAATGGAAAAACTCGTGACAGCCGCCAATAGACCTACTGCGCCGCGTAGCTCTCCAGCAGAAATAACTACAAAGGAAACTCGCCGCGCGTCGAATGCGGCCTTGGAGTTTCGCCTTATCACCCTCGAATGCAATGGCCGGGATTGCTGGCTCATAGACACCTCTCATGAGTTTTCGTAATTATGAGGAGCAGGCGCGTAAAGAAAGTGCGTACGCAGAACGCCAATTTGAATTCGAGAGGGCGACTTTAAACATATAACGCCAGCGAACTCGACGCTTGGCGTGTGTCCAGGTCGGACTTAGGGGCTCTCGAATAATAAATTGTCCATTTTGGCGGTCGTGGCTGGATGCGATGCAAGGCGCCAAGCGCGCCGCAGTGCCGTTCACTGCAAGCGATTGGCAACGCAGCAGCGCGCCAGCCACGGCCAGACAGAATGGACAATTTATTGTTCGAGAGTTCCTTACAGCTTCAGCTTGCCATCCGCGCCAATCACGCCAATATCGACAAAGCCGGAGCCCGATCTGTTGCCGGCGCCAAACGTGATTTCATATCCTCCGACATCGAACTGGTTTATTGATTCAAGTCCTTTTTGCAAACTTTTGCGAGTTGGATTCGGACCGGCGCGCCGTAACCCTTCGACCAAAACTTTTGCGGTGACATACCCCTCTAACGCGCTGAATGACAGTTCCGTATCCTTGGGCGCGTATTGCTGAAAGTCCTTCTGAAATTCCTTGACCAGGGACACCATGCGTTTATGCGGCTGGGGTACGACCGCAACGATGACCAGACCGCGGGCGGCGTCCGCGCCGATTGCTTTGACAACGCCGGTTGCGTCCGTGACGGAAATGGTCAGTAGCTGGGCGCCGGTGTCGATTGCTCGATACTGTTTGACGAACTCCGCGCTGGCGGCGGTGTTCGATATCATCAGCACCGCTTGAGGATTTGCTTTAGCGATGGTCTTCACCGCATCTTCAACCTTGGTGGTGTTTTTCTCATAAGCGCCAGAGGCGACAAGCGATAGGCCTCTCTTGGTCATGGCGGCTTCAATCCCTGACAGACCATCCTTGCCGAATGCGTCATCCTGATACAAGGCGGCGATTTTTTTAATGCCGAATGGCGTCAGATGCGCGACCATCTTTTCGGTTTCGTCCCGATAGCTGGCGCGAATGTGAAACAAAAACGGATTGACCGGATTGCGTAGCGAATAAGCGCCTGTGCGAGGTCCCACGACGGGAACGCCTTCTGCGTCGAGGATGCCTTCCTTCAGGATGGCTTCGACATTGCCCGTGCCGACCAGACCAAAAAGGGCAACTGGTTTGTGTTCGGCGAGAAGCGCCTTGATTTGTTTTAACGTCTCGTCGACTTTGTACCCATCGTCTTTGGACACGGTGCGAATTTTGGCGCCATTTATGCCCCCCTTGGCGTTAACGGCGTCTATATATACTTGGGCGCCTAGTTGGAGGCCTTTCCCCGTCGGCGCCAGCGCTCCGCTGAATGGCGCTACTTGTCCAACGACAATTTCCGCCGCTATCCCCGATGCGGCAGCGCCCAGTATCCCCAGCAGAAAACATCGAAATATATCTCTAACAAAAGTCGTAATCATGATTTCCCCCTTTTGTTGTGACCAGCGAAGCGTTTTTGTGGTTTTTGCGGCGCTTATAGGCTTAAGGATCTGGCAAGGAATAACTTCCCGATTTGTCCTGCGTCTGGCTGGCGCGCTGCTGCGTTGTCCCTCACTTGTGTAGTCTCGCTACACCGCGCTTCGGGACGCCTCTTGTGCCCTTTGGGTATGCATCGCATCCCGCCAGACTGGTCCAAATCGGGAAGTTATTCCTTGCCAGATCCTAAACAGATAGCGCGTAACAAAATGTTACGCCCGAAGCGCAGTGGGTTGGGAAAATTTACTTATAAGGATCGGGTACGAAATAACTTCCCGATTTAGACAAGTCTGCCGGGATGCGCTACAAGGCGCCCCGAAGCGCGGTGTAGCGAGACTACATAAGCGAGGGGCAACGCAGTAGGGCGCCCGGCAGACGCAGGATAAATCGGGAAGTTATTTCGTACCCGATCCTAAGTGTTTTGCAAGGGGAAATCGTTGCGAGTTTTCAAAAAGAGACCATGCTTTTTTCTGTTACGAAAAACGGTATTGGGACGATTGGAATAAGCGACTCTCGAATAATAAATTGTCCATTTCTCGCGCTCTCCGTTATTGAAATCCGACCGCCCGTTCGGAATTTGGATTCAGGTCGGTCAATGCCCAATACGCGCTATACGCTCAAACTCCTTCGCGGGCACCGCTTCCGAAAACAAAAATCCTTGACCAAAGTCACATCCCGTCTCGATCAGCAATTGTTTTTGCTCGGCCGTTTCAATTCCCTCAGCGATGACCTTCAGTCCCAGTTCATGCGCCATCGCAACGACCGATCGGACGATCGCCCGGTTTCCCGCATCGGTCACCATGTCTTTCACAAACGATTGATCAATCTTCACGTAGTCGATATCGAACTTGCGCAAGTAGGCCATTGATGAGTAGCCAGTTCCGAAATCGTCGATAGCGACTTGAATGCCAGCGTCGCGGTACTGAAGGAGTTTGTTCACGACGCTAGCCGATGCATTGAGCAACACGCCTTCGGTGATTTCGACCGAGATGCAGCTTCCAGGCAAGCCCAGGCTCGTTAAATAATTCGGCCAATCGGTTTCCTCGGAACGGGAGAGGAATTGGACGGGAGATTTGTTGACGCTGATTTGGAAAGGAGCGCCTAACCGCGTGCTCCAATTCTGGACACACGACGCCGCTTGTTTGAATACCCAGTCGCCAATCGCATTGATGAGCCCGGATTCTTCGGCGAGGGGAATAAACCGTAGCGGTTCGATAAGTCCCCATTTAGGGTGTCGCCAGCGCAGTAGCGCTTCAGCCTTGCTGATGTCTCCCGTGGAGAGATCGACGACGGGTTGGTAATAGACGTGGAACTGGCCATCGTTCAGCGCATTGCGTAAATCATTGATCACGCGCATACGGTCATGCGCTTCCTGCTGCATCAAACGAGTGAAATAACTGAACTGATTTCGTCCTGCGTTTTTTGCCGCATACATGGCCTGATCGGCGTTTCGGATGAGCTCCTCTGCCTGCAGAGCATCGGTCGGATAAAAGGTGATGCCAACGCTGGCGGAAAGGTACACGACCTCGTTACCCATGCGGAACGGGGCGGCGAGCGCGTCGACCATTTTTTGTGCGATGAGTTGCACATGCGTCATATCCTCGAGCATCGGCAGGATGGCGGTGAATTCGTCGCCCCCCAATCGAGCAACCGTATCCGATTCGCGCACGCAACGGCTAATGCGTTTCGCGGCTTCGATAAGCAGGAGGTCGCCGACATCATGGCCGAGCACATCATTCGCTTCTTTGAAGCGGTCCAAGTCGATGAAAAGCAATGCGATGGGAAGTCTGGTGCGGTGCGCTTTCTTAACCTCTTGATCCAGACGATCGCGGAATAGGCGACGGTTCGGCAATCCCGTCAGCGTATCGAAGTTCGCGTGTCGCCAAATGACTTCTTCCGAACGTCTTTTCTCCGAAATATCGGTGGCTGTTCCTGTCATGCGTAAAGGTTTCTTCTCCGCATCGCGAGCCACTACGATCGCCCTTGAAAGAATCCATTTCCACTCGCCATTCTTACATCGCATTCGAAATTCACTGCGATAGGTCGGCGTGGCGCCGCGGAGGCAGGCGTGTAACGCGGCGAGGACCTCCGGCAAATCCTCCGGGTGCACGTTCTTTTCCCAATCCTGATAGTTGGCGAAAAAACTTTCATCGGAGTAGCCCAGCATTTCCAATAGCTGCTTGGAATAGATCAACTTATCGGTTTGAATATTCCAATCCCAGACGCCATCGCCGGAACCTTCTATGGCCAAATCCAACCGTTCGTTGCTGACCATTAATTCTTCCTGGACTCGCATGGCGTCCGTGATATCAATGGCGATTCCCGCATGTCCGGCGTATTCGCCCCCAGCGCAGTACCACGGTGATCCGTATACCTCCAGCCAGCGCCATTGACCATCCCCGTTTTTGACGCGGGTGCGGAGGTGCATGGCTGATCTTGTGCGTTGAGCCGTAGCCACGGCTTCTATGTATGCAGGCGCATCCTCGGGATGCACGATGTCATGCCAGGCGACGCCTAACAGCTCTTCCGGTTCGATTGCAATCAAGCTCATATAACGCCGGTTCACATATACGACGTTTCCTTCAGGGTCCAATTGCCAGATAAGGGCGGGGGACGCCTCAGCCAAGGCCCGGAACCGTTGCTCGCTATCACGCAGCTTTTCCTCGCCTTGTATGCGCTCGGTAAGATCGACAGTCACCGCGAGAATCGCGCGCGGATCGCCATGTTCGTTATCCAGTCGGGTCAGGCTACTGGTGGCCCAGACGATGGCCCCATCCGGACGCACATAACGTTTGTCCAATGACGCGGGCTCGCCTGTTTTAATGAGGCGCCCAAGGGCGGCCAAGCTATTGGGGAGATCGTCGGGATGGGTAACGTCGGGCACGCTGGCGTTGAGCAATTGCTCTCGCGACTGCTGAAGCATATGGCAAAGCTTATCGTTGACGCTCAGGAAGCGTCCATCAAGCCCAATTTCTGAAAGTCCCACCGCGGCTTGCGCGAATATGGCCGCCAGGCGGGCTTCGCTTTTGCGCAGGCGATCGGCGGCCTCGTGGTCGGCGGTGATGTCCACCAGCGTACCCGTGACCTGGACAGCGCGACGTTCTTGGCCGAATATTTCGAAGTGGGTTTGGCCCGTCTGCGACAACCAGATTTCTCGCCCGTTCGGACCCTGCCAACGATATTCGATGGCGAAATGACCACTGCTTTTTGGATCGAGAGCCGCCTGAAGCGTCGACATGAATCGTTCGCGGTCCTCGGGATGGAGCCGGCTTTTAAAGCACGTCGCCATTGAGAGGCCGGAGTCAGAGGGTTCCCCAAGAATTTTTAATGTGTTCTCGTCGGGCGATAAGACATCGCGTATCGGGTCCCATGCCCAGGCGCCCATGCGCGCGGCGTTTAGCGCGAAACGGAGTCGTTGCTCGTTCGCTCTTAATTGCCTTTCCACCCTTACTTTCTCGGTGGTCTCGTTAATGATGGCGAGTACGCCGGTGGGGTTGCCTTTTTCATCGAAGACCGGCGAATAATCGAGATTTAGCCAGACCTGCTCGGTCCGACCACTCCGATAGAGCGTGAACTCCTGATCGCGATAGGCGAGCGAGCCGCCTGCAAGCCCCATTTTTAGGACGTTGGGATTTAGCCACGCGTTCGCCGGCCAGCTTTCCATCACCGTGCGTCCGAGGAGTCTCGGATGCAATCCGTTCGCGAACAGGGAATAGGCGTCGTTATAAATCAAGACGCCGTCTACCCCCCAGAGCATTACCACGGGCATGGGGAACCGTAGCAGGATATCCACGGTGCTTTTAAGGCTTTGTGGCCATGTGGAAATCGGACCGAGACTGGTTGTCGACCAATTGTGAGTGCGAATGAGGGTGGGCATCTCACCGTTGCCGATTGGCCAGCCCGGCGGTTTAAGCGTGTCGATGATTGCCATTTCAGCTAAGTTCGAGGGACGCGATATCGCGAGAGTTGGCGTGCTTGCTAATTCAGGGCGGCGCAAACCGCTGTAAATTGCTGAATGCTCTCGGTGCGTTGGTGCAACATTTCCATATATCTAAGGAGAGTGGATTCGTTCAAGATGGTTCGAGAGCATGTCTCTTACTATCGCGCCTGTCGTTGTATGGCGCGCCATCGAATGCGTTAGCCTAGAAACGGCGATTGGACGTACCCGAGTGTGCGTTTTGCAGGCTGTATGGCTAGGGTGTAGCAGGGGTTTCGGACAGCATGCTGTCCGCCTGCGGAACGGTCTGCGCGTGCAAGCGCAGACGCGCCCTGCAAGGGCGACAACGCGGCATGGCTATTCCATGCAAGGCGGAGCAACAATGCCAGACAGCCTGCAAAACGTGCAATCGGGTGCGTAGCGCGCTCACCCATTTGGTGACGCATCAAGCTGCTGTAACGTTCGAAAAAGTAAGGCATTCTTAGGGGCAATAAGCGGTCAATCGCCGTTTCTAGGGTTATAGCTCATGGAGCGCGACTGTGCCTGTCGGCAGCTTGACTGACCACTAGTACCTCGTCCTGGAAATGCGTGACCCAATGTTTGAACCGTCAAATACCGCAGCCGGAGACGGCATGTTGACTCAAGCTAAATGTTGTTGGAACAAAATCCGCCACATCGAAGCCAGGCAAGGCGTGAACCGGAAACAGGTTGAACACCTGCTGAGGATTCGCAACGCGGCCTGACTTTGATGTGGCGGATTTTGCGTCACGTATTTCCAGGACGAGGTACTAGGGCACGATATGGGCGATATCTTGCTCAAAGAAGCGGCCCGTAGGTTGTCCGCTTGTATTCGTCAGGTCGACACCGTTGCGCGCTTGGGTGGAGATGAATTCACGATCATTCTTGGGGAATTGGATAGTTCGAAAAATGTAGAACGCGTGGCCAGGAGCATTTTGAAGACGCTTGCAGAACCGTTCCGCTTGAAAATTGAAACCGTCTATCTATCCGCCAGTATCGGCGTCACACTGTATCCCGATGACGCCACCGAGATCGATGCTCTTCTCAAGAACGCAGACCAGGCGATGTACGCCGCCAAGAGTCAGGGCCGCAACCGATTCAACTACTTCACACCCTCAATGCAACATGCGGCCTTGAACCTAGAAACGGCGATTGACCGCTTATTGCCCGCATTAACGTATTGCATAGGCAAGCGTTTTTACCTTTTTGCACGCCACCAATTTGGTGAGAGCGCTACGTACCCGATTGCACGTTTTTCAAGCTGTCCGGCGTTGTTGCTCCTCCTAGTATGGAATGGCCATACCGCCTCGTCGCGTCTAGCCGGACAGCTTGAAAAACGCACACTCGGGCACGTCCAATCGCCGTTTCTAGGTTGAAGCCAGCCCCGCGATCACCGATCAGTTGCTTCTCTTTCGCGAAGCAGGCATTCCGGTATCGATCGATGATTTCGGCACAGGCTATTCATCCCTCTCTTATCTCAGAAAATTCCCCATCGACTACCTTAAGATCGATCAATCTTTCGTTCTGAAAATGAAAGCCAAGTCCGACGACCTCGCGCTATGCGAAGCCATCATCGTCATGGGGCATAAGCTCGGCATCAAGGTGATCGCGGAAGGCGTGGAAACAAAGGAACAATGCAACTTGCTGGCTGCCGCCGGGTGCGATTATGGGCAAGGCTATCTGTTCTCAAGGCCTCGATCGGCCGGAGCAGTTGAAGCGTTCTTGAAAACGGGTTGCCCTGTTTGAAGCTTCAGTATAACCACCGTCACTCTGACGAAAACTTACTCAAGCTGAACCAGATTCTCCGTCGCTCCTCGCGCCACGCAGTATCTCGATA
>DATLHW010000049.1:0-2935 GCA_035539675.1 Burkholderiales bacterium
GAAACGCGCTGTTTACTGTATTGCCTTAAGTAGAGAGCAGGCGGAGAGAATCGTTGAGGACCTTCGCATTGCCGGATTCTCGAACAACGATATTTCCGCGTTGCTGCCGGATACACGGAGCTCTCGCGATTTCGCACATGAGCAGAACACCAAGGCTCCGGAAGGCGCGGTTGCTGGCGGAGCCACTGGAATGGGATTAGGCGCCGTATTCGGCTGGTTGGCGGGGATTGGCGCCTTGGCTGTTCCTGGCGTTGGCCTATTCATCGCGGCTGGTCCAATCATGGGCGCGTTAGGCGGAGCTGCTGTCGGTGGAGTCGCGGGCGGAATAGTGGGAGCGCTTGTCGGCATGGGTATTCCCGAGTACGAGGCGAAACGTTACGAGGGTAAATTGCGCGGCGGCAATATCCTCATTTCGGTTCATACCGACGATAGCGCACAACGTGATCGCGCCAAGAAGGTGTTCGAGCGCGCAGGCGCCGAGGACATTGGGTCAAGCGGTGAAGCACATGTGAAGGCGGCTTAAAGATAGAAACGGCGATTGACCGCTTAGAGCCTATCCCGATAACCACATACGGGCCGATAGCTGCGTTGGGCGTCTCGCCGTACTTGGTTGTACTGTCTGTTGCGCCCGTCTTGCTCTCGGTTCGTATGCCGCCTATAGGCAGAGGCTCTTATTGTGTGTGCGAAAATTTTGTCATTCGCACGCTACACACACTTAGGCGCGTCTAATCGCCGTTTCAGGTTAATCGGTCGCATTTGAAAAAGGGAGAACTTATATGTCTTTTGCCCTTTATATCCTGGGGTTCGCTATCTTCATCGGTGGAGTGGCATGGGCGTTGGTTACGGCTGGCGTCGCCCCGCTATACGTGATGATTGGCGCAGTGATACTGCTCGGGATAGGTATCTTTACGGGGGTGTCGCGTACGCGGGGTAAGGATCCATCCGCATAGCGTGTGTTATGAACGGGGGTGGCCCTTTATTGCTTTGAAGGAAAAGATGACGGGTTTGGTCTTCCAGTTAACCCGTCCCTTCTAATGCGTTACCCACTCCCCTCGAAGGGGAGCGGGTCCTACCAAGCTACTGCTTCAGACCACTTCGCAAGTCTGTCCGGCGCTTTGCATCAGGTGTGTTACCTGTTGCGTCAGCGAGCCGAGCAAAAATTGCGAGACCAAGCCTTTGGACTGCGGGCCAATAACAATCTGCTCGCAGTTGTACTCCTTGGCGAAGTCGGCGATGGTGGCGGCGCTGAACCCTATCAAAATATGCGTTTTGTAGGGCACATTCGCACGATCGAGCGCTTTTTGCACAGGCCCGACCTCCGCTTCACCGTCTTCGATATGGAATGCTCGGATGGTTGCATCATCGAAGAACATCCGCACATGTCCATCGAACGGTGTTTGCACCGAGAGCAGATGGATACGTACTGAATCCCGTCGATGAAGGTGAATAACAAAATTCACCGCCCAATCCATGTCGCGTTCGCGACGCACCACAAGAAGTACGTTTTTCACGATACCGCCTGGGCTACCCGTGTTCATAGGCCTCTCGCGCCTTCAGGTTGCGCCTCGCCACCGTTGAGAGCGGGAATCGCTTCCGGTGTGCGGCTTGCCAGCCATTTTCCGAGGGCTACGACAATAATGACTCCGGTAATGGGCATCCAAGTGTGCGCGGAATGGTTTTGGCTTACCCATGCGGCGATGGCGGGATCGGTAACGCCCATTTCACCAGCGACCCAGCCCAGCAAGCCGGCGCCCATGGTGATGATAATGGGGAAGCGAGCCATCAATTTCAGGATGAGCGTGCTGCCGAAGACGATCAACGGGATGCTGATTCCCAAGCCGATGACGAGTAGAGCGACGTTGCCTTTCGCAGCGGCCGCGACGGCGATCACGTTATCCAGGCTCATGACGAAGTCCGCGATAATAACCGTGCGAATCGCCGCCCAGAAATGGCCGTGGGCCGCCATGTCGTGTTCTTCCTCGTGAGGAGTCAGCATTTGAACGCCAATCCACAACAGCATTACAGCGCCGACGATTTTGAGATAGGGGAGATCCAGTAAATAGACCGCGAAGAAGGTCAGGATCACGCGCAGAAGAATCGCGCCAACGCTACCGAACATGATGGCTTGTTTCTGTTGCTTGGGTGGCAAAGATCGGCTGGCCAACGCGATTACGACGGCGTTGTCGCCGCTCAAAACGATGTTGATCATGATGATCTGGGCGAGCATAACCCAGAACGTCGAGCTGCTAAGCATCTCCATGCTGTCCTCTCTAAGGTGTGGTGAAAAAAAACGGCGCGTCGCTGAACGGACGCGCAGTGGTGACAGATTACGGGTTGGAGATGAAGCCTTCCTGTCAGGGAACTGACCTGAAACTTGCGTGGACCTTAACGCTGGCTTACATGGGGGGGAAAGAGCAACATATTGAAACGGCCCTGGCTAAAGGCGTAGGGTGGAATTGAAGGAGCCTCGCGACGCATTCCACTAGTATCAGTGCGCAAAGCGCAACGAAACCGCTTGAAAGTTGGTTCGCTACGCGGCCTAAACTGGTGGAATGCGTCGCGAGGCTCCTTCAATTCCACCCTACACGTAGGAGCGGCAATCCAGCTGAAAGAGAGCTAATGCGCGAGCGGCGATGGTTGGGTGAGGCTGTGACGTTCCGCCAGCGGCGGAAAAGTTACGGTGAAGGTGTTACCCACGCCGTCGGCGTCATCCTGCAGGCGGATTTCGGCGCCATGGATCCGGGCGATTTCCAGCGCGATGGCCAGGCCAAGACCGGTGCCGTCGTTGCCTTGACCAAGCAATCGATGAAAACGCTGGAAAATCCGTTCGCGTTCGCCCACGGGAATGCGCGGACCATCATCGCTGACCGAGACCGATGGCTCGGGGGATGATCGGACTCTGACCGTAACTCGTCCCCCATCCTGGCTATAGCGA
>DATLHW010000050.1:0-9931 GCA_035539675.1 Burkholderiales bacterium
CATGTCGGCCTTCAGCTCGTCCTGTTTCTGACCAAGCGTCTGAGTGAGCGAAGCAAGTTGCTGAATGAGCGCTTCGCGGCTGGCGGCGAGATTATCGCCTTGGGTTTGCGCGAGCGTTTGAATGGCGTGGCGAGTTTGCGCGAGCTCGGCGGAAACGGCAGCGCGCAACCGCTCGGCAGCGTCAGCCTGAGCAGTGGCCAAACGGTCGCCTTGTCGGGCCAATCCCTCGTGAAGATCGTTGAGCATTTGCCGGTGACGGGCATCCAGCGTCGATTCGAGATCGGCCGGCAGCTCGCCAATGCTCCGTCGAACGCCCATGACATGAGTAAGAATCAACCCGCCCAAGATGACAACAACGGCGAGATTGAGGAGAAAGAGTACCGAAGACAAATCCATGTCACTCGCTACGAAATTGGTTGGAAACGATTCGCCAACGCCGCAGAAGTCGATCCACTGACTTCAAAATGGCGCGCGAATGAAGGTGGAATTTCAGGATTTAAGGGGGCTAAAGCCACCCAACAAATTTGAGAGCATGCGCAATAGCGAATTGGCGTAAATCTTCCGCACCATACTACGTTTCTAGGATGATGTACGCCCTCACTAAAACATTACGACAGTAGGAGCAACCCCGCCACGATCAACCGCCTTTCGAGGCCAAGGTTGCTCCCGCCGAAAAACTAGCTTCTCGACGCACGTTTCCGCTCATGCTCCAGCAAGAAGCGTTTGCGAATACGAATGGACTTCGGGGTAATTTCCACCAATTCGTCGTCGGCAATGAATTCAATCGCCGATTCCAGGGTCAATTGAATCGCGGGCGTGAGCAAAATAGCATCGTCCTTACCCGAGGCGCGGACGTTGGTCAGCTGCTTACCTTTGATGGGATTTATGATCAAGTCGTTATCTCTGGTGTGGATACCGATGACCATCCCCTCGTACAGCCGATCCCCCGGCGATACAAACATCCGGCCGCGGTCCTGTAATTTCCACAGCGCATAGGCGACGGCCTCGCCTTGCTCCGCGGAAATCAGCGCGCCATTGCGGCGAGCCATCTGTTCGGACTTCACCGGCGCATATTCGTCAAATACATGGCTCATCAATCCGGTGCCACGCGTCATGGTCATGAATTCCGATTGGAAGCCAATCAATCCCCGGGCCGGCATGCGATAGTCGAGACGAACTCGGCCGCGTCCATCCGGCATCATGTCGAGCAAGTCGCCGCGGCGCTCGCCCAGCGCCTGCATCACAACGCCTTGATTGTCTTCGTCCACATCCACGGTAAGCACTTCATAGGGCTCGCACTTCACGCCATCAATTTCGCGGATCACCACCTGTGGCTTGGCGACAGCGAGTTCGTATCCCTCGCGGCGCATGTTCTCCAACAGAATCGACAGATGCAATTCGCCTCGTCCGGAAACCAAAAACACGTCAGTGTCATCAGTCTCTTCCAAACGCATCGCCACATTAACCAGCAATTCCTTTTCCAGCCGCTCACGCAGTTGACGGCTGGTGACGAACTTTCCTTCCTGACCGGCAAATGGCGAGGTGTTAACCTGGAAATTCATTGTCAGCGTCGGCTCGTCGACACCCAGCATAGGCAAAGCCTCGGGCGCATCCGGAGGCGTAATGGTGACGCCGATGCCCAGTTCCTCAATACCGGTGATTTGGACAATCTCGCCCGCATGCGCGATATCCAGCGCCACTCGCTCAAGACCGCTGAAACCCTGCACCTGATTAACGCGCGCTTTCTTCGGCGCGTTCTTGCCGTCCACCACGACCACTTCCTGGCCCGGCTTGAGCGAACCACGTCGAACTCGACCCACCCCGATACGGCCCACGAAAGTGGAGTAATCCAATGCGCTGATCTGTAATTGCAACGGCCCGGTAGGATCGCCCACCGGAACAGGCACATGCTTGAGGATCGCCTCGAACAACGGGCGCATCGTATTGGACGGAGTGTCGAGGTCCAGGGTCGCAAAGCCATTCAATGCGGAGGCGTAGACGACCGGAAAATCCAGCTGTTCGTCGGTCGCACCGAGCTTGTCCATCAAATCAAAGGTATGGTTGACCACCCAGTCCGGCCGAGCGCCGGGGCGATCGATTTTGTTCACGACAACAATAGGCTTTAGTCCCAGCGCCAGCGCCTTGCGGGTTACAAAGCGGGTTTGCGGCATTGGCCCCTCAACCGCATCCACCAGCAACAGCACGCCGTCCACCATGGAAAGAACACGCTCCACTTCGCCGCCAAAATCCGCATGGCCAGGAGTATCGACTATATTGATATGAACGCCGTCGAAGTCGACTGCCGTATTTTTGGCCAGGATCGTGATGCCACGTTCCTTTTCAAGGTCATTTGAATCCATCACGCGTTCGGTGACTTGCTGATGGGCTGCGAAAGTACCCGCCTCCCTCAAGAGCTTATCCACGAGCGTGGTTTTGCCGTGGTCGACGTGGGCGATGATCGCGATGTTGCGTAAAGGGCGGGTCATGAGAAGTTGCCTAGTTGAAAAAACTGCCCATTCTACCATTCCCGGCGGGCGCAAGTTCGCTCTCTATTTTATTCGACGTGCTTTCACTTAAAAGGACAATCCGGAGCGTTCCTCACGGTCCGACGAGTCTCCTATGGGGGCAAGTAGCGCTGCGCTCGACCGCAGCGACTTTATCTAGAAGCTTCTTGGCGATCTTTTCGATGGCGGCGGCTATTACCTCGGACGACGCATGGATCGCCCCTTGCTCACCCACCAGGAACTGATAAGCTCCGATAAATAACTCGTCGCACTCTTCAACATCCTCAACTATCAGCACACTTAACATACCAACGTCCCAATATCGTATGAATCTTGCGCTCAAAATCGATGTCGATACGCTGAAAGGCACACGCGAAGGCGTGCCGAATTTAATCGAAATATTAAGGAAGCATAATGCGCAGGCCACCTTCCTCTTCAGCCTAGGGCCGGACCGGACAGGGCGCGCGATCAAGCGGATATTTCGGCCGGGCTTCTTTAATAAAGTGTCGCGGACATCTGTCTTGGAACACTATGGCTTGAAAACCCTTCTTTACGGCACGTTGCTTCCCAGCCCCGATATAGGACGCCAAGCCGCGGATATCATGCGGCAAGTCCGCGATGAGGGATTTGAGGTGGGTATCCATACTTGGGATCACGTCACGTGGCAGGACGGCGTTTCTGACGCCGACGCTTCCTGGACAGAAAGTCAGATGGCGCTTGCCTGCGATCGTTTCACCGATATATTCGGCGATTCGGCAAAAGCCCACGGCGCCGCGGGCTGGCAGATGAATATTCACGCGCTACGCCAAACGCAAGACCGGGGCTTCCACTATAGCTCAGACACGCGCGGAGTCACCCCATTCATTCCAGTAGTCAACGCCGAGATTATCGATTGCCCGCAATTGCCAACGACGCTCCCGACTCTGGACGAACTTATCGGCCTTGAGGGGTTATCGCCGGACAACGTCCACGAACATTTGCTCTCGCTAACGGACAACTCGCCACCGCATGGTCATGTCTTCACCTTGCATGCCGAACTGGAGGGCCTGAAATTCGCGCCTATTTTTGAACGGTTGCTGGCAGGCTGGGCGGCGCAGGGTTACAAACTCACCAACCTATACGACACATACTGCGCCCTCGATTACAAGAAACTGCCGTATCACGAAGTCATCATGGGCGAGACGGCGGGCCGCTCCGGAAAGTTAGCGTTGCAGGGAAAAACGTATCTTGCGAGTACTTAGCGCCTACTCGAGATCTAAACCGGCGTGCGCAAGCGCGTCGGCCCTCCGCCCTCCCCACTCCCCGCATGAACATTTATCGTCATCTCATTGACGTCAATCTATCCGAGCCTATTGCCAGCCGCCTTTTTTTTGGTCACCATTGCGCCATGTGCATTAAGCAACAACCACATGCCTAGCGATACACTTCCAGACTTCGAGCTGCCGGCGACAGGCGGCCAACGATTCAAGCTCTCCGCATTTGAAGGTCACCCGTTCATCATCTATTTCTACCCCAAGGACAACACGCCTGGTTGCACCGACGAGGGTGCTCAGTTTCGCGATCTCCATGAGGAATTTTTGCAAGCCGGATACCAGATTTTCGGCATCTCGCGCGACAGCATCAAGTCTCACGAGGGATTCAAGAAGAAGATGAATTTTCCGTTCGATTTACTCTCTGATGAGGAGGAAATGGCGTGTGGTATTTTCGGTGTGATGAAAATGAAAAACATGTACGGGAAAAAGGTGCGGGGGGTTGAACGTAGCACCTTTATCATCGACAGAAGCGGCGCCGTCGCTAAGGAATGGCGCGGCGTCAAGGTCCCTGGCCATGCCCAGGCAGTGCTGGACTATGTGAAAGCTCTAGGATAATGGCCCTGACTAAAACAAAACCGCCCGGCCTCAAGGCCATCAAGAAAACCCCTGCTGGCACAATCGACGACAGGGATACCGTAACCACCAAGCTGTTCGTGCTCGACACTAATGTGCTCATGCACGATCCAACAAGCCTGTTCCGTTTTGAAGAGCACGACATCTTTCTGCCGATGGTGACGCTGGAAGAGCTGGACAATAACAAGAAAGGCATGTCCGAAGTCGCGCGCAACGCACGTCAGGCAAGCCGTTTTCTAGACGATATTATCAGCACCCATGAAAGCGAGATGGACGCCGGAATTCCGCTGACGGCTACGCGCAGCAATTTCTCCGGCGGTCGGCTGTTCATGCAAACCCAAGCGGTCAATAGCACCCTCCCCGCCACACTGCCGACATTGAAAGCGGACAACCATATTCTGGCCGTGGCGCTTACGCTTAAGAAGGCGCACCTCGATCGACAGGTCATCCTCGTCAGTAAGGACATCAACATGCGCATCAAGGCGCGCACGTTGGGGGTTCACGCCGAGGATTATTTCAACGACAAGGTGCTGGAGGATACCGATGTCCTCTACACCGGCATGGAGGAACTGCCGGCCGATTTCTGGGACAAGCACGGAAAGGAAATGGAATCCTGGCAATCCGCCGGGCACACGTACTATCGCGTCAAAGGACCGCTGTGCCCAAACTTCCTTATCAACGAGTTTGTCTACCAGGAAGGCGACCAACCATTTTTTGCAATCGTTCGCGAAAAAGGCGGCAGTGGCGCGGTGCTGGAAACGCTGAAAGACTACAGTCATCAGAAAAACAATGTCTGGGGAATCGTCGCAAGGAATCGTGAGCAGAATTTCGCGCTCAATCTGCTGATGAATCCGGACGTCGACTTTATCACCCTCTTAGGGCAGGCAGGCACAGGTAAAACGCTGCTCACACTCGCCGCCGGTCTCATGCAAACGCTGGAGCACAAGACCTACACGGAAATCATCATGACCCGTGTAACGGTTCCTGTCGGCGAGGATATCGGTTTCCTGCCGGGCACCGAAGAGGAAAAGATGACGCCGTGGATGGGCGCGCTGGAAGATAATCTGGACGTGCTCAATAAGACCGACGATGAAGCCGGCGAATGGGGCCGCGCCGCCACGCGCGATTTGATACGTTCCCGCATCAAGGTAAAGTCCCTTAACTTCATGCGTGGTCGCACCTTCATCAACAAGTTCCTCATCATCGACGAGGCGCAAAACCTTACACCCAAACAGATGAAGACGTTGATCACGCGCGCCGGCCCGGGAACGAAAGTAGTTTGCCTGGGCAACATTTCTCAAATCGATACGCCTTATCTGACCGAGGGCAGCTCGGGGCTCACCTTTGTCGTGGACCGCTTCAAGGGCTGGCCTCATAGTGGACATATCACATTGCAGCGCGGGGAACGGTCGCGGCTGGCGGATTACGCGGCGGAAGTTTTATAGGTTTGCTGATACGAGAATTGATTTAGTAGCCTTTGATTAAATGTAGCAAGCGGGCCAATTTTGGCTGAGGCGCGAAGTACGTCGAAGATCAAATATTGGCCCGCGTAGTAATTTGCAAATCGACTTGGGATTAATACCAATCCCAAATAAAAACGTAACATTAAATCGCGTCTTTTGTCGTCTGGCGTCGTTGCTCGTCGTTGCCATAGTTCACTATGACGCCTCCTCTCGCCTAGCCAGACGACAAAATCCATCAATTTCATTGTTACGTTTTTATTTGGGATTGGTATGAATTACTGCCCACGTGCATCAGCAAATGCGTGCGCCATATATCGATGCATGAACGCTTGGCTTTCGCCAAACGATACGCTTGCGTCGCTTCAATGCCCGCCAAGACAGCTTGACTCCCTTGAACCTGGATTGCGCTTAAACGCCTCCGCATCCAAATTTACAGTCACTCGGATTTACTCGATACTGGTTACAGTTCTCGAAGTTCGGACTTGAACCCGGAAACGTTGGTTCGCGTATTTGCCCATTTATCGATTCACGAAAAACAATATTAGGGCCAATCAACGGTTCTATTTTTGCCCTCGTTGCAACACGTCCTCATGCCGTCCGTCCTCACAGGGGGGGGACACAATGTCGAGAGTAATAACCATTGGCGTATTCGCGCCCTTCTTTGGGGGTGAATACCTCAGCCAAATAATGGCGGAGCTTTTCCGTAGCGCGCAGGCGCAAGGCGCACGCGTTATTGTGATTCGCACAGGGGACTTGGATCTTTTTGATCTCCCCGTCGCCGTGGCCCATGTGGATGCATGGGTCGTTGTGCAAAATGCGATCACACGCGCTTATCTGACGCAATTAGTGGGTTCTGGCAAACCCGTCGTCTCGATGGCGCATGATTTCGGCATTCCCCAAGTTTTATCAATCGAAAGCGACAACGAAGGCAGTACGGCGCATGCTGTCGAAGAGATGATTCGCGCCGGTCACCGCGATATTGCCTATATAGGTTACATCACCGAGTACGACATCAGCCTCCGTCTTGCCGGCTATCGGCGAGCCCTCACGGCGCACAAACTCCCCTATCGGCCGGAGTTTGTTTTCGATACGGAAGATTACGGCCGCGCAGGCGGCGCGCTCGCCGCTCGTAAAATTCTCATGCAACGTCTTCCAGTAACCGCCGTGATCGCGGGAACCGATCGTAACGCGGCTGGCGCCATTACGTGTTTTCAAGAAAGTGGATTGCGTGTTCCTGAAGACATCGCGGTCGTTGGTTACGACAACACGCCTATGGCGCGTATCTGTGTGCCGCCGCTAGCGAGTATTGATCAAAATCTTAGCCAGATGGCGGAACGAGCGGTAACCGTGTTGTTGGAGCAACTTCGCGGTGATCGGCATCGTCAAGGGCGGGAATTAGTGAGTAATATTTTTATTCCCCGCCGCTCCTGTGGATTACCGATGGCTGACGCCTCGGTTGACAGAACGATGGAGGCAGCCGTTAGCGGCGATGCAACCGCTATTTACGAGATGGGTAGACACCTCATCAATGGCAGGGCGGACAGTATCAAACCATTGATGAAGTTGCTGAGTCACTACATTGATTGGCGATGCGTGGCCCGCTGGGATGACCTGTCCACACAGCCCAATGACGTCACGGTGCAGGAAGTTTATTCCTATGTCGATGAAACCGCCGATACACAGGAAATCCGTTGCGATATACGAGAATTCCCTCCCCTTGTGGCGATGAAGAAAGATGCGGAATTCGATACGCGGCGTTTTGTCTGCATTCTTCCCATTCTTAATGGAAAGCAGCCGTTGCGCTTGGTTGCGATATCCGGCCTGATCGGGTCAGTTCAACACGATGCGGAAGTCCTGCAATACGTGGATCTATTCGCCCCTGTATTTGAACGTATCGCGCTCGATGAAAACCTTGCCGCCTACCAAACTGGCCTTGAAGAACTGGTAAAACAAAGAACGCTGGAATTGATGGAGGCGAAGGAGCGTGCGGAGGCGGCCAATAAAGCGAAGAGTTCGTTTCTCGCCAGCATGAGCCATGAGTTCCGTACGCCGCTAAACGGCATTCTCGGTTACGCGCAAATTTTGAAGCGGGATAAAAGCTTTAGCGATCGTCAACTTGGCGGCCTCAATACGATTGAGCGTAGCGGCGAACATCTATTGACGCTGATCAATGACATTTTGGACTTGGCGAAGATCGAAGCCGGCAAGTTCGAGCTCTATTTCGACGCGCTCAATTTGACTTCATTCCTTCGAATTATCGGCGACATCATCCGTATCAAAGTGGAGCAAAAAAGCCTCTTGTTTGTCTACAAAGCGTCGCAAAACTTACCCACGGGGGTGTCGACAGATGAAAGACGTTTACGGCAAGTGTTATTGAATCTGTTGGGCAACGCGGTGAAATTCACTTCCCGTGGAGAAGTAGAGTTAGGGGTCTATGCAAAGGGAGAAAAAAACGGACAGGCGCTAATCCGCTTCGAAGTCGCGGATACCGGCATCGGTATTAGCGCGCGGCAATTGGACAGTATTTTCCAGCCGTTCGAACAAGCTGGCGAAGCGCAACAACGACTGGGCGGTACGGGATTAGGACTGGCGATCAGCCGTGAGCTCGTGCGATTGATGGGCGGCGACATTCATGTTGAGAGCACGCTGGGAAAAGGCAGCCGTTTTTGGTTTGAGTTGCAATTACCGGTTGTTGAAGCAACGGCGATCACAACATCAGAGGAAAGAAGCGTCATCGGTTATCAAGGCCATCGAAGAAAAGTGCTGGTTGTCGATGACGTTGCCGCCAATCGGGCAGTGATAGCGGACTTTTTGGATTTGCTAGGGTTCGAGACAATCGAAGCCGAAAACGGCCAGGAAAGTCTGGCGATGGCGCAATCTCACGAGCCGGATTTGATCTTAATGGATAACGTTATGCCGGTAATGAGCGGCCCCGAAGCGACACATCGATTACGCGAGATCCCCCGTTTCAAGAAAACACCCATCATCGTCGTTTCCGCTAGCGCATTCGATTCGGATCAAGAAAAAAGCCTTGCGGTGGGCGCCGATGCTTTCTTATCGAAGCCGGTTAATTTGAGTAACCTCTTGAAAGGGATTGGCTCGCTTCTGCACTTGACATGGACTTACGAAGGGAAAAGCGTCGAAGCCCCCCACGATGGAGATACTGTTGTTGCGGCAATGGTGGCTCCACCGCCGGAAGAAATGGCGATGCTGCATCAACTCGCCATGAGAGGCAGCATGAAAGAGATTCGCATGCGTGCGGACTATCTCGCGCAACTTGATGAGCGGTACGCTTCATTCGCCCAAAAGCTGCGCACGCTCGCGGACGACTACCAGTCGCAATCCATTCTTGAGATGGTGGAGCAATATATAAATAAGCCCCAAGAATTGGGCGCGAAATAACTTCCCGATTCTAAACGACTGACTGTCAATCGTGAGGCATCGCTGTAAATATCCACGACACGCGTCATTCGTCCTTCAACCCCTGCGCATTCATCCAGCTCTCCACCTCATCAGCCGGCTTCGGCATGCTGATGTAGTAGCCTTGCGCTTCATCGCAGCCGAGGCTACGCAATCTTTCCAGCGTATCGACATCCTCCACACCCTCGGCGATCACTCGCATGCCAAGGTTGTGCGCAAGACCAATCGTGGATTGCACGATACTCGCGTCGCGAGGGCTTCGAATCATCTGACGAACGAAAGTCCGATCGATTTTCAAGTGCTGCACCGGGAGCGTGGTCAGGTACGCCAACGAAGAATAGCCCGTGCCGAAATCGTCGATGGAGAGTGCATGACCGCTGCTTGCGATTCGCTGCAATACATCCAACGAGCGCTGCGGATCAGCCATGATGGCGCTTTCGGTTATCTCGAACTCGAGCCATTCCGCCTTGATGCCATGCAAGCGCACGATATTCGCGACCTCATCGGGAAGCTCCGTATCCAATAGGTTTCGGACTGAAATATTCACGGCCACATTCGCCCGATAACCGGCATCCCGCCAAAGTCGGCATTGTGAAGAAGCCACATCGATGACGCGCAGCGTGAGATCGCGAATAAGGTCGGTCATCTCCGCGAGCGG
>DATLHW010000051.1:0-8530 GCA_035539675.1 Burkholderiales bacterium
CAGATGATTTTGACGGCGATGGAGGACGCGATGCCGGGGGCAGGGGGGCGCATCATTTTTTGTCCCCTGCGTGATTACTACAATGATGATAAGTGGGTTCCGGCCGTTCGCGAGGCAGTGGCGAAAGCCGCGCCATCCAGCGCTCGAATCGGCATCATCGGTCACGACAAAGATAATTCTTCTTATTACCTGCACAAGTTTCCCGATTGGCAGTGGGTGTCGGAAGAGAATTATCACCGACTTTCCGCGACCGATCTTCGGCGGCTCTGGTTTTCCGCATCCGATGAGGAGAGCTGGAAGCAATTAGCGGCAGCAACTCCCGCATCGGTATTGAGCTTCCTGAAAACATTCCGAGAGTCGCCGGTATATGCCGACTTGGCTGGGGAGTTCTCTGCGGTCGAAGAGGGAAAGGCCGCTTGGTCCTCCGCGCCTTATCCTCCCGTCTTCGTGACTGTCGATGCCGTCGTGCGATGTAAAAGTCATGTGCTGATGGTTAAACGGGGCGGCTTACCTGGGCGTGGACAATGGGCGTTGCCCGGTGGATTCGTCGAGCAGAATGAAAGGCTACGCGAGGCGTCGATTCGAGAGCTGGCGGAAGAAACGGGGCTTGGCGTCAGCGCCGATGTCTTACGAGCGTCTCTTGTTGACAGAGACGTTTTCGATCACCCCGACCGTAGCGTGAGGGGGCGCACTATTACGCATGGGTTTTTCTTTGATATCGCAGCCGATGAATTGCCGGTGGTAGTGGGGGGCGATGATGCGGTTGAGGCGAGGTGGATTCCGGTGGAAGAGTTGTTGGGAATGGAGACCATGATCTTTGACGATCATTTTCACATTATCAATCGCTTTCTGAATGTTCTTGCATGACGTAAAAGTATCGGCTTTTTCTACATACTGTTACGCGTTCGATTCAGAGATCAGGACGTAGGAGCGAGCTTGCTCGCGAAGCGGTGGTTTATCGTGAGCATGCTTGTTTCTATGTGCGGTGGACGGGCGCTTGGTGCGATTTACAGCTTTTTAGGATTTTTTCCACCGCTCGGGTGGAGATGGCAAGCGGATCGGTAAGATCGGCTTGCCATGTGCGGTTATTCACGAGCAACCGCAATATTTTCTCCGAACTTTTCTCCGCCGCCGCATCTTCAGCCCGCGTAGGTCGGATGAGCGTTAGCGTTATCCGACGTATGTGCAGCCCACAAACAGTTAATTAATGAGCGGCGGAGTTTGCAGAGATCGTCTTAAATCCGTTGTCCGACATCGGCTCGTAATCCTGCGGCAAGGCGCCGGAGAGTTCGATCAGGATGCGACGATTCAGCTGCGTGCCAACGGCATTGTTGCGGATCACTTTGGCGCGCAGCTCGCTGTATTTTGTCGAGGCTTGCAGCCCGTGTAGGTCGCATGAGCGTCAGGGGCGTAGGGTGGAATTGAAGGAGCCGTGCGACGTATTCCACCAGTTTAGGCCGCGAAGCGAATCAAATTTCAAGCGTTTCGTTGCGCTTCACGCGTTGTTGCTGGTGGAGTGCGTCGCAAGGCTCCTTCGATTCTACCTACGGTGCTATCAGGTGGCAGGTGTGAAGTCCTTGAGGTGCTAATGGTGAGGGATTTCAAGCGCATGACGGCTACCTTTATATCTGGGCCATCACGGCATTGAGTAGTTTGGTTTGTTTGTCGGTTGAGGCGTCAATCTGCTTTTCTATGGTGTCGCAACGAGCCATAAGTTGATCGATTTTTGCGAAGATGCGGTGTTGTTCGGCGATAGGTGGGAGTGGTACTGGAAGATTCAACATTACTTCTCGACTGACGTTTTTCATGGAGCTGCTCGTGCCGGAAGCGTTGCTCGCGTAATACGCTCTAGCGAAATTTGAACTGTTAACCGTGTTTATGAATAGTTTGTTGACGTATTGCGTGAGAGTGAAACGAACAATTTTGTCGCTCATCATTAGATTAGGAGGCGTCTCACGCACGACTACGCTACGAGCCACTAGCTCATCAGTATTGGCTCTGGACAAAAGGAAGTCGCCTGGCATTACTTCATATTCTGGTTTCGGATCTTTTCCTGGCGGCAAAGTTTTATTTTCGTTCGGATTAAAACTTCCCCATGAAACGGCGCTAACTTTCAGTACACCCCAGTTGTTTCCGGTCCTGACTTCAGGCAAGCATTGTGGACTCCATCCTGAGTCACTGGAAAGAGAAATGCTGCCAAGCTTTGCCCACTCCCACCCAAACGGTAGTGGATAAGGGACTTCCTCTCGCTTGATTTCTGGCAGAGGTTTTTGCGATTTGATCTTGCCTTCCTTCACCAGCCGTTTTTTCTCCGCATCAATCTCCTTTAGTAATTGACTCACAGGTGGATCGCTCGGGTCCTGCGTCGCCAACTTTCCCTGCATAGCCAACGTCAAAATCAACTCACGTAGCTTCTTAATTCCTTTAGGCGCCGCAAACGCAATATCAAAATGACGTTCGAGAAGCTCCGCAGCCTGCTTATTCATGGCTGCCCACTTTTTTGAGTGCGTCGCGCCCTTTGTCAGTGAGGCGATATTTTTGTAATCGACTATTGGGCTTATCAGGGATAGACATTTCAATCAGACCTTTTTCCAGTGCGGGAGTGATGTAATCCCGACTGAAATGCATGCGATCTTTCAGGTTGAGTGCGGCCATCATTTCAGTGCGCGCCACCTCTCCTTCTATGCATTGCAACATCCGCATGACTTGCGGGGTGACTTGCGGGGTGACTTGCGGGGTGACGCCATCGAATGGCTCAGCGTAAGGCAAGACCACGCGTACGAAACTTTTACGGATTTCAAATACTTCTCTGCCATAAGCTTTGACGATACGCAGAATGCCTGAACCCAAATGCTCGACGATCTCCAAATCACGAAAGACTCGCATAATTTCTTTATTGCGGGGCACAGAGCCGCCGTTGAAAAAATCTTCTTCCTCTACGCCATAGGGCAGGCCACCCATGGAGGTGACTTCCACGCGGTCGGAGAGAAATTCGATTTTCGGAACGGCGCCGTAGGAATAGTCGTTGTGGACAACCGCGTTAATGACTGCTTCACGCATGGCGATGGAATCGATCATTTCGCGTTCCTCGCGCAGCGGATAGCCGATCTTGGTGAAGATCGTGTTTTCTACATCCACCCGATCCAGCACTGCTTTTAATGCCTTCACCAATGAGCAGCGGCCATAATCGCGATTTTCAATGAGATGTATGCGGGTAGCATCCGCATATTTAGCCACCTGTAAGGAAGCGCCGTTTTCATCTGCAAGCAAATAGGCGGCGTAATTGGGCTTGTCTTCCGGGGTGAGTAACTCCAGATTTTTCATGAAGGCGCCGTTTAACTGTAAGCCACGGGCTTCGTAATAGATGCGGAGTTGCTCAAAGCTGAGGTCTTTGCGAGGTGATTCCATTCTGCCGATGGTATTGCGCACCCGCTTGCCGTAGAGCGATTCGATCATCTCTTGCGGCATCGGTTCGGATGCGCTGCCCACGCGCAGGAAACAGCCTTTTTCGGTCATGCCGAATTTTTTAAGGTAATAAGGCTTTTCCAAGCCACCGGCCACGGTTATGCGAATGATGTCTTTGTTGTTGCGCTGCTCATGAATAATCTCGAACAGCCCCATGATGGAGGGCTGGATGTTGTTCTTCAGCCGATCTTTAAGGGCTAGTTGTATTGCATCGCAATCTTTTAAGCCCAGCACTTCGCCATCGTTGTCGATGCCGAGGTAAATAATCCCGCCTTCCCTGGCGTTGAGAAAAGCCACGACTTCTTTTTCAAGCGTGTCGGTTAGTTCGCGTTTGTATTCGATGCGGTTGGACTCGGTCACGATTTGCCTTCCAGCGCTGCCATTAGTTCGGCTTTCAGTGCGTTTTGTGCGGCGGCCAGTTGGCGGCTAATCTCTTCGTATTCCCGCATAAGCTCTGCTGGATTGCCGTGGTTTACCGTCACTTCGTGCGGGTTTTTGCAGTCGAGGTTGTAGTTACGTGCAGCAATGTCCTTGGCCGATACCTTCCAGGCGTCTTCTGTCATCTTGCGGCTTTTGCGCTGGGCGCCGCCCCACCACTTTTTCTCCAGATCGAATTCGGCAATCGTCAGCGGCTTGGAGCGGGAGTAGGACTTGTACCCCTCTGGGTATGGATGCTCAAAGAACCATACATCTTTCGTTGGCCCGCCTTTTTCAAAGAACAGGATATTGGTGGCGATGCTGGTGTAGGGCGCAAACACGCCTTTCGGGAGGCGCACGATGGTATGCAGGTTGAACTCTTCCAGCAGTTCCTTTTTAAGCGTGGTTTTAGTCCCCTCGCCAAAAAGGAATCCATCGGGCAGCACCACAGCAGCGCGGCCGGTGTCGTGCTTGAGCAGGTGCATGATCAGCGCCATGAAGAGGTCGGCGGTTTCGCGCGTCTGGTATTTGCGCGGGAAATTGTTTTCGATCCCGTCTTCCTCCATGCCGCCGAAGGGCGGATTGGTGATGATGATGTCGACCCGATCCCTCGGGCCGTAGTCCTTGAGGGGGCGGCTAAGGGTGTTGTCGTGAAGGATATTGCTGGGCACGTCGATGCCGTGCAGCATCATGTTGGTCATGGCCAACATGTGCGGCAAGGGCTTTTTCTCAAAGCCGTGAATGCTTTCCTGGAGTGCATTGCGCTGCTCGGCGGTTTTGATTTGGGCGTTGAGGTGGTCGATGGTGCAAGTGAGAAAGCCGCCGGTGCCGCAGGCGGGGTCGAGCACTTTTTCACCCAGTTGCGGATTGAGAATATCCACCATGAACCGGGTGAGGGCGCGAGGGGTGTAGTACTCCCCTGCGTTGCCGGCGGATTGCAGATCGGCAAGAATTTTTTCGTAGATGTCGTTGAACAGATGGCGGTCGGACGATGAGTTGAAATCCACATCGGCTTCGATGGTGTTGATCACTTGCCGTAGCAAGGTGCCGGACTTCATGTAGTTGTAGGCGTCCTCGAATAAGGAGCCCACTACCTTGCCGTGACGCGATACACCTGCTGAGGTGGCGAGTTTTTTGAGTGAGGGAAAGAGTTCGTTGTTGACGAAGTCGATCAACTCTTCGCCAGTGATGCCTTCCGGGTTTTTCGCCCACTGGGACCAGCGGAAGCGGCTTTGCAGCGGAGACTTGTAACTGGGGATAGTGAGCTGCCATTCCTGTTCTTTGTCGTCGAAGATCTTTAGAAATAACAGCCAGGCGATCTGGCTGATGCGCTGAGCGTCGCCATCGACGCCGACATCTTTGCGCATGATGTCTTGAATGGTTTTGATGAGTGTGCCGATAGACATGAGTTACGAGATTCCAATCTGTTTTCGTTATGCGTTGTAAAGCGCTTGTTCCAGTTCTTGAATGGCATGCTGATATTGATCCAGCCCGCCAAAGGCGCGGATGATTTCCATCGGTGTGCCGAATTGGGTGAAGGGCGCGATGGTGAGGATTTGCGTCTCTTCGATCGGCCCGACGCCTTCGTCGGCGTATTTATCAAGCAGGGCTTCCAGCACGCGACGGGCTTGTTCGCCGTAGCGAGTGAAGTAGTCGCGCTTCTTGACTTGCTCGGCGCGCTCTTTGCGAGTCATGGGTGGCTTGTCCCAGGCGACGTGGCACACCAAATCGAAGGGATCGCAGTCGCGGCCGATTTCCTCCGCAAGCGCTTCGAAGAAAATACCCTCGTTGGCCAGTGCATCGATTACAGCCTGTTTCTTTTCTGCGCCACTCCAGCGGCGCAAAAAGTCATCAAGCGAACTGAATTCCTTGGCCAGCGTCTTGCGGGTGTAGTCTTTTAGCGATTCGGTGATGAGCTTGCCGCTCGCGTCGAAATACTGCACACGTTCAGCCACTACTTTGACTTCAACGTTGGCGGCCACATAACGGCGGATGCTTTTACCTTCTCCCTCTGCGCCGGGCTCGGTTACGCCTGTCCAGGGAGTGTCTTCATCGACGGGCGAATAAATAATGTTGTCGTTGGGATCCAATCCTGCGATCTCGTCGGGCGGTACGGGCGAGTCGTCGAGGTTCCGGGGTTCGTAGATCTGTACTGGATCGCCGTCAAAGTCCGGATCGGCAAACAGCTCAGTGGCCTTCTTGAAATCGATGATGGTGAAGTAGTACTTGTCGTAGTCTTCGTTGATGCGAGTGCCGCGCCCAATGATTTGCTTGAATTCGGTCATCGACTGAATGCGCTGATCCAGCACGATGAGCTTGCAGGTTTGGGCATCGACGCCGGTGGTCATGAGCTTGGATGTGGTGGCGATGACCGGGTATTTGCTTTCTGGAAAGATGAAGTTATCCAGTTCGGCCTTGCCATCTTCGTTATCGCCGGTAATGCGCATTACGTACTTGCTGTTTTGCGCGACGAGATCGCTGTTCTCATTCACGAGCGCCTGACGCATGCGTTCAGCGTGATCAATGTTGTCGCAAAAGACGATGGTCTTGTCGAAGCGGTTAGTTTGTTTCAGGAATTCGCTGATCTTTTTGGCGACCAGTTCGGTGCGTTTCTCCAGCACCAGGGTTTTATCAAAGTCCCGCTGGTTGTAGATGCGGTCTTCAATCTCGTTGCCGTGCTTATCCACCATGCCCTTGTCGGGACGCCAGCCGGCCAAGTCTTTATCCAGATCAATGCGCACCACTTTGTATGGCGCGAGGAAGCCATCGTCAATGCCTTGCCGTAGCGAGTAGGTGTATATCGGCTCGCCGAAATAATCGATGTTGGAAACCTCTTTGGTTTCCTTTGGCGTCGCAGTTAGGCCGATCTGGGTGGCGGATGAAAAGTATTCGAGGATCTCGCGCCAAGCCGAATCAGCCGCCGCGCTGCCACGGTGACATTCGTCGATTACGATCAGGTCAAAGAAGTCGCGGCTGAACTGCTTGTAGATGTTGCGTTCTTCCTCGGTCCCCGTAACGGCCTGATAGAGCGACAGGTAAATCTCATACGACTTGTTGGCCTGCCGCTTTTGGATCTTGGTCATGGCCGAGCCAAAGGGCTTGAAATCGTTGGTCATGGTCTGATTGACCAGAATATTGCGATCGGCCAGAAACAGGATTCGCTTCTTGGCCTTGGATTTCCACAGCCGCCAGATGATTTGAAATGCGGTGTAGGTCTTGCCCGTGCCGGTGGCCATGACCAGCAAAATGCGATTTTGCCCGCGGGCGATGGCTTCGATTGTCTTGTTGACCGCTAGCAACTGGTAGTAGCGCGGCGTTTTATTGCTGCCGTCGCTGTAGTAATCCTGCGTAACTAGATTGTTCTGTGTTTCGCTCAGGCCAAGATGATTAGCCCATTGTCGCCAAAGGGCGTCGGCGCTGGGGAATTCGTGTAGACCCAGTTCGCGTTCAAGTATGCCGTCAGTGGCGATCCTGTTGTGAAACAGAAAGCCATTCCCGTTACTGCTGAATACAAAAGGGACTTGCAGCATGTCGGCATAGCCTAGGCTCTGCTGCATGCCGTCGCCAATGGAATGGTTGGCGTCCTTTGCCTCAATGACTGCGATGGGCATGTTGGGTTTGTAGAAAAGTACGTAGTCAGCGCGTTTGTGCTGTGCGCGGGTGTGCAGCTTGCCGCGAACGATAATTCGCCCCTTGGTCAGCGGGAATTCTTCCCGTATTTGGGTTGCAACGTCCCATCCTGCCTGTTCAAGGGCGGGCGTGATGAACTTGGTGCAGATGTCGCGCTCGGATAGAGTCTTCTTATTCATTTTGTAACCCTCCCTTGTTTTGTATCTACCGCACGACTAGGCGCATGCGCCGCTGAAAGGTGCAAGGCAATAAACACCTTCGACAGCCACTAAGGCTCCTTCGGCGCATCGTCGCCAACAAGAACCACTTGGTCGTCTTGCCAGATCACGGCGTACTGGCCGAGTCGCCTTTTTCTGTCCAAACACTTGGTGACAGCCTCTTGCAACGCCTTGAGCATCGCTAGGGCCTGCGGTGATGGCGGGGCGGATATGATGATCATGGCGCGACCTCCTCACTTCGCCGAGCTTGACCAGGATGGCGGATGTCGACAATGCAGCGTTTCATCATGGACATCCAAATCGGATAGATAGGGCGCTCGGATTGTATCAATGGGGGATCAGCATCGTCGAGCGGTGGGCTGGGGATTCTGGCGCGATTGCAGGAAATGGGCGTTCGTGCGTTTGAGGGGGAGAAATGCAGATGGGGAGGAGGGAGCAGTTGCGCTATGTTTGGCATTCACCCTCTCCCCAGCCCTCTCCCCAGCCCTCTCCCCTCAAGGGCGAGGGAGTATTCGTGGGCCATGTGGACCTTGTGCTCCTGACCGCGTCTCTTGAGAAAGGGGTTTACTTCGGAGACTGTGGAGATGCCTCTAACGGGATGATTTCAATCCCTGTCCCATCTCCCTCGCCTCATGCAGCATATGCAACGTAATCTTCCGAACCTCCAACTTGCTCGCTTCAATATGCGAGCGAAGCAGCATAGCGGCCTCAGCGCTCTTGCGCCGGCGCAGCAGTCGCAGGATCTCTGCATGTTCGTCGTACGTTGCATCGATGCGCTGCGCCTTAATGAAGTCCAGGCG
>DATLHW010000052.1:0-13512 GCA_035539675.1 Burkholderiales bacterium
GCTTTGAGCGCGGCAGCCTGTAATGCACGGCTGTAGGAATAGGTGAGTGGCCAAGGCGCGCCGCCAATGCGGTTCATCGCATCAAGGTGCGCCGTGGCTTCTTCGTCGGTCTGGCCGCCGGACAGGAACACAACGCCGGGCAATGCGGCTGGGACGGTGCGCTTGAGGACCTTCAAGGTTTTCTCAGCCACTTCCTGAACGCCAGCGCGGTTCGGCGCTTTGCTGCCGGACAGCACCATGCTCGCCTTGAGAACGACATGTTCGAGCGAAACCCGTTGTTGAACGAGGGCGTTGAACAGGGACCGTAGCGTCGCTTCCGATACGTCGTAGCAACGTTCGATCGTATGGTCGCCTTCCAGGATCACTTCAGGCTCGACGATGGGGACAATGCTGGCTTCCTGGCACAGGGCCGAATAGCGGGCCAGTGCGTGGGCGTTGGCTTCGATACAGGCTGCGGTTGGAATGCCGGCGCCGATGTTGATGACCGCGCGCCATTTGGCGAAACGTGCGCCGAGTTCGAAATATTCCTTCAGGCGACTACGCAGGCCATCCAGCCCTTCGGTTACTTGCTCGCCGGGGGAAAAAGGTAGGTCCTTCGCGCCGCCGTCCACTTTAATGCCGGGAATGATGCCGTTTTTGTTCAGGTATTCGGAGAATGGGACGCCGTCCGAGGTTTTCTGACGCAGCGTTTCATCATAAAGAATGACGCCGCTGATGTATTCCTTCGCGCCGGACGCCGTAAACAGCATTTCCCGATAAACGCGGCGGTTTTCTTCGGTGCAAGCCACGTTCACCGATTTGAAGCGTTTTTCACAAGTGCCGCTCGATTCGTCGGCTGCTAGCAGACCTTTGCCTTTCGCGACCATTGCGCGAGCGGTCTGTTCCATCAGAGTTTTGTCCATTGCTTCCTCCAGCTAAATAGGTATGGGCAGATTGAAAATAACGAGAAAACCTCACCCTGCGGTGACTTACTCCGCCGTGAGCAGGTATGGGGAATAGTCGAATTTTACCTTAGAACCCATTCGAGATCTTACTGCGCGGCCCGATTTTGAGGCTCGCTCGCTACAGATCTCGAACGGGTTCTCCGGGGCTCATCCAGGCGACCGGCTCTTAAGCGAGTAGGAGTGAATTCACTCCTACTCATATTAGAAGGCTAGAATGTGTAGCGCATCTCCGTATAGACGCGATCCTTATCGTCGAAGCGCCCGAAATAACCCGTCGGCTCGCCGCCAAATATGTCCGCCCCAAACGCCGCCTGCCAATTGCGGGCGAAATTCCAAGTGACGCGAGGTTGGGCCAGCCAGTCGGTTCGGTTCACGCTGCTGAGAACGAGGATCTGCGGCTCCCAGGCGTCAAACTTGGTAGACCATGAAAGAATCACGCCGTTCTCATCTTTATCAAATAGCGTATCGGTGTCGTGGTGAAAGACGTGGCGGCCGAAAAGCTGCGTGACCAGTCGGCTGTCTTCGAAAAGCGGAATTTCAACGCCGAACACATAGTCCACCGTATTTTGCTTCACCAGCCCGTCGCTGTCGGCGAGTCGGGTGACGGTGTATTCCCGATCACCTGTATAAATGATCTCCGCCTTCGCCACCATCTCGCCCAAGTCCTTGGCCAGCGTTACCCCGGCTTGCCGAATCTTCCGATGTTCCGGCGTGTAAACGAGCGTAGGTGTTGGAGTGGGCAGGATTTCCCGCGAGAAAACCGGCGCCGCATCGACGCTGCGGTAAATAAAGGCGGCCATATCCCAACCTTCCCAAAGATAGGAAAGCCGCAAGCCGTAGGCGCTATTGGATGCGTCTTTCTTCGGGATAACCTCGTTGTTGATGGCGTAACCGAGACCAGCGGCGGCAGGCGGGTAGGGATAGAATTCACCGCCCGGTTTGCCGATATTGTCGTAGGTCATATAGGGAATCCAAATGACCTCGGCGTGAAAGTCCTCCTTGGAGTATTCGGCGCGCGTCGCCCACTGGGGGATTCGCAGGCGATTAAACTCAGGGAGGACGAATTCCCGCATATCCTTCGCTGAAACCACGTCGGCGAAGAACAAGCCCACGACCTCTCCCCAAACGATGTGTTGCCGTCCCAAGCGAAAGTCCCAATCGCCTTGGGAAATATCCAGGTAGTTTTCCAGCGCCAGCGCCTCTGTGCGTTGGTCGTCTTCCACGGCGGCCGGGTAGAAGTTGTTCACGTCGAAGACGGCGTCGTAGGAAAGCCGCCCACCCAGCTTCCACTTCACGTTGTCCGAGAATTTACCCGCCAGATTGAGATCCACCGAATTCTTCAGTTTGGACGTGTGCTCGGGTTCGGCGGTGGTGCGCGCAGCCTCGAATTGCCAGACGCCGGAAACCTTCATATCGCTTTTGGCGGGGGCGCTTTCCGCGCCGAACGCGGCGTTCGAGACGGCGGCGATCGCCAATGCCGAAGTGAGGTTGATAGCGAGAAGATTGTGACGAAATCGCCCCGAGCGAGCCGATTCCCCTACGCCGGTCGCCAGAGCGCTGGGATTCATGCCCATGGTGGATTTATTCATAATCTCGAATTGCTTGTGAATCATTTTCTCCCCTTGGATTGTTATTGCGCGGCTTGATATAAATACTGAATGGGTTTTTATGCAATAGACTTCTTTCGAAACCTACTGCGCAGCCCGAGATCGAGTCTGCGATGCTCAACGCCCTTGCAGGACGCGTTTGCGCTTGCACGCGCAAACCGCTTCGCCGGCGGGGAGCATGCTCCCCGAAACCCCTGCTACACCCTGCGCTTCTCGGCTCGATCTCGGGCCGCTCGCTACGGTTTCGAAAGAAGTCTAATCCCCATAAAAAATGGGACGCGGATGAGCGCAGGTTCGTAGGATTAAACTGGATAAAAATCCGCGTAAATTTTGTCAATCCGCGTTCATCTGCGCCCCATTACTATTCGGGAATCGGCTCAGACTTCTCGAGTCGCCCCATTTCACTATTGGTCGGTACGCTATCGCGTCGCGGCGTAGCGAATTTCCATCCTTCCGGTCCGCGGATGCCAAACCGGCTGACGCGTCCGTAGTCAATACGAACGAGACGGTCCGCTTCGCGCATGACCCGCTTGTCGTGAGTGGAAATAATGAAGGTTGTGCCTGCCTTCTTGTTGATCTCACGCATGAGGTCAAGGATCTCGGTTCCGGTCTTGCGGTCCAGGTTCGCCGTCGGTTCGTCGGCAAGCACCATTCTTGGTTTTGTGACCAATGCTCGCGCAATTGCGACCCGCTGCCGTTGTCCGCCCGAGAGCTCATTGGGGCGATGGTGAACGTAATTTTCCAGGCCGACTACTTTCAGATAACGGGCGACGCGGCGGGCGCGTTGCTGCGGTGAGACATCCTTTCGCTGAAGCAACGGATATTCGACGTTTTCATAGGCGGTCAGCACCGGCAGAAGGTTGAACGTCTGAAAAATGAAACCGATGGATCGTGCGCGCAAATCCGCCAACTGGTCTGGGGTTCGACCGGCCAAATCTTCACCCGCCAGAATAATACGCCCGGTCGAAGGGGTGTCGATACAGCCGATCAGATTGAGAAGCGTTGATTTGCCGCTGCCGGAAGGCCCGGCGATGGCCATCACTACGCCCTCGGGAATATTAAGCGTTACCTCGGACAGCGCTCGCACCATCTGCTTGTCCAAAAGGTAATCTTTGGTGACGTTATCGACCTGAACGAGGCTCACGATTTAAATTAGAAGCTGTCCGGTTATGAAGCGGGCTTAAAAATAGCAGTCGGGCAAGTTTAGTGGATTTCTTTGGGGCTGTCTCCGAGGGGATGAATAAAACCAAGTCGCTGGATTATCGGAGGCCAACCACAACTACTTTGCCGTTTTGCTTTTCGATGTCGATGAATAGGGCTTCGCCTGCGCTTTTATCCACGATAAATTGCCGTGGAACGTCCACGAAGCGAAGGTGATACGTCGTCGTATGGCTTGACGTGATTTTGCTGGAGTCGGCATTTTTACACCAGATGACCAGCGACGATTGTTCGCTTAATTGCACCTTATACGGACCGCTGCATCCTTCCGGCAAGGCCTCGGGCGTGTGTTTGATGGAATAGGTCGTCGCATTGGTTCGCTTGAACGCGGCAACGCTCGATTCGATGTCATACGCGATGCGTGTCGCCCCGTCGGTGCAGGCGATGAGCGTCGCCAAAATGGTGAAGCATGCAAACTTTGCTAAGACCATCTGCATGGCGCGCATAATATGATTCATGAGAACATGGATTTTAGGCGGCTTCTTATTCGTTGCATACCTAAAAGCCCAGCACGATAAGAATCGAAATTTAAAGATGATTCAAGGAGGCGTTATGCGTATGAATTATCCAGCCGTAATGGCGGCGATGGCTTTCTTCTTCGCCGCCGCCAGCGTTTATGCTCAGGACAGCGCACAAAGTAGCAGTAGTGGAAAAGACCCGGCGCAGATCATTGTTGAGAAGGCGGACGCCGTTCGTTTTCCTCGTGATGGTTTCCAGGTGGAAATATCGATTGTCAGTCAGTCTCCCGGTAAGGATGCCGAAGAGCGCAAGTATCGGGTGCTATCGAAGGGCAACGAAAATACAGTTGTCATCACCACGGAACCGGCGGACGAGCGCGGTCAGGCGATGTTGATGAAAGGGCGGGATCTTTGGATGTTCATGCCGACGCTTTCGCAGCCAGTGCGGCTTCCCTTGTCCCAGCGCCTAACCGGCCAAGTGGCGAATGGCGACTTGGCCCGCGCGAATTTCTCCGGAGACTACACGGCGAAAATGCTACGGAACGAGGATATCAAGGGCGAACCTCATCATGTGCTGGAACTAACGGCCGTGGATAAAACGGTGACCTATAAGCGAGTCCTCTATTGGGTGCGTGTGGCAGACAATCATCCGCATAGAGCTGAGTTCTATTCGCTCTCGGATCGATTGATGAAGACTTGTATTTACGAGAACTTCCAGAAGTTGGGCGGGCAGATGCGTCCGTCGCGGTTGGTCATGGAAGACGGTCTGAAGAAAGGGGATCAATCAGTCCTGACGTATAGCAACATGCAGCTCAAGGATATGCCGGAGAAGACGTTTACCAAGGATTATCTGAAGCGATTGGAGTTGTAGCCAACTTCCCCGGATTACGCTATCGCTAATTCGAGCGCCCCATCGCCTTGGAAGTATTATTCCGTTTTCAAATTAATTTGGAAACGGAATTACTTGTTGTGCCGTAAGGCATCCACAATGTTCAGTCGCGAACCTTTCCACGCCGGATATATGCTAGCCAGCATCGTCGTGAATAGCACGAGCAGCCAAGCGCCGAATGCTAGCGATCCGGAAACCGAAATTTTCGCGAGGAACGCGCGGGAGGAGCCCGGCAATGGCGGCATCGGGATGCCCACGGCCGATATCAATTGCGCAAGCATGTAGCTCAGGATGACCCCGAGCAGCCCGCCAATAAGCCCCAAAAAGAACGCCTCGCTCAAAAACAAGCTGAGCACACGTCGGCTGGTAGAGCCGAGCGCCATCAGCGTGCCGATTTCGCCCGTCCGCTCGAGCACACTCATGATGAGCGTGTTCGAGATGCTGAGTAACACAACCAAGGCGATCATCACGCGAATCACATTGATCTGTTTGCTGAACAACGTGACGGATTTGTTGTAGAAATCTGCGAGCTCTCGCCAAGAGATGACTTGTAGATCGGATGTCTCCAGACTCTTGTTCAGACGCTCCACGATGGTTTCAGTCTGTTCCGTCTTATTAAGCAGCACGACCCAAGTGTGGGCGCCGGAAACGCGCACCAGTTTGCGCGCGAGCGGCAACGGAACTTTTAACGACGCATCGTCATAGGCTTTGACGAAGGTCGAGTACAGGCCGCGCACGTGACCTTCGACGCCGTTCATGCCGCCCGTGGAGGCGGTGGAAAGCAACACAATCTTATCCCCTGGTTTGGCGCCGATGGTGGCGGCCAAGCCGGCGCCGATAATGATGCCATTGGGATCGTCCTCGGAGAGATTCTCGCCCGCAGTGATGGCGACTTGCCGGCTGATCTCCGCTTCCTCCTTGGGCTGGACGCCTTCTCCCATGAACGAAATCGTTGTTTCGTTAAGGCTGATAACGCCGGTGAAGTTGAGCCGGGCAGCCACGGCTTTCGCTTCGGGAAGCTCGCGGATCGCGGCGAGTTCCGGCGAGTCGGCGGGTAACAGATAGTCGTACGGCGCGGCGGTCCCGTTCTCCCGGAATCCCTTTTTAACGATTTGAATATGGCCCAGGCGCGACTCAATCGTGCTTTCGCGGACATGCCAGAGCAGCCATTCGAAAAAGCCGCCGGCCAACACGAGCGCGACCACGCTAAAGGAAATCGCGGCGAATGCAATGGCGGTTCGCATGCGTTGACGGGTGAGGTTGCGGAGGGAGAGAGGGAGTTTCACAGTCGTCGGTGCAACAATTCGGGGGTGGGCGTCATGTTATTCCGCTTCATGTTAGAAACGATACTTTATCGACAGTCACTTGCCGTACTGGTAAGTACTTATGCGTTGCTCCCAGTCTATCGCTTGTCGACTGCGCTCGAACGATGATATGTGGCAATGGGCGCCTCTGCAATAGCATTGCGATATCTGGCGTCATCGCTATTCCATCGACGTCAAGCATGGCTTTCTGATGGCGTTTCTTGCCGTCGTCTTCCGTATGCCTCTCGGCGCGCTTACAATCAAAGATAATTCAACGGACGTTAATTGGTCGTTATTCTGGCGCCAGAAAATACGCCCAAACGCTGACACATGATGACCCCGCCAGTCGAATTGCATTCGGATTTTGTGAGTCTCGCAGGACTTAAGGCTGAAACAAACAACGGTCCATTTCAGACCATTTGGGAGACCGATTGTCGCGGAATGAATCATTACCAGAGTCCTTCATGGTATCGATACGTAGGCGAAGGCCTTGGCAGTTCTTTTGGCGAGGATTGGCTTCGCTTCTATCACCCTGAAGATCGGGAATACCTCAAAAGCGAGTGGGGGAAGAGTCTTTCGTCCGATGGTGCGCACCCGTACGACATCGAAGTGCGAATTCGGCGGCATGATGGCGAATATCGATGGTTTCGCGTGCGGGGGGAGCCGATAAGAAGTGGGAATGGCCAAGTCGTTAAATGGGCCGGCACGTGCACCGATATTCACGGCGATAAAAAGACCAGCGCAAAGGACACGCGGCCAGTAAGGGATGATGGCGTCAGCGCTGCGTCTGGCATTCGGGCAATGTTCCGTTTTGGTCCGTTGGAGCGCCGTCTCTTTTTCACCGTGTTTTTCGGGTTGCTCCCGTTAGCCTTGTTATCGTTCGCCACGCTTGTCTATAACGCACACAACCAAAAGCGGCAGTTGATCCAGGCGGCGGACGACACGATGCGTGCTGTTGTCACGGCGGTGGACTCCGAAATAGCGCAGTCCTTCGCTTCGCTTGACGCCTTGGCCACGAGTCCTCGATTGGCGAGGAACGATATCTCCGGCTTTTATCATGAAGCCAAAGAACTGCTGGCGCGACGTCCGGGTTGGGCAAACGTCATCCTGTCCGATCGGACAGCGCAGCAAGTAATGAACGCCCGTTTGGCCCCAGGGTCGCCACTCCCGCTTCCGATCGATCCCGCTTCCGTCGAGGAAGCGGTTCGTACGGGAAAGCCGGGTGTTGGCGACATCGTTTTTAGTCCCGTGCTGAACATGCATGCGTTCGCCGTCCGCATTCCTATCAAACGAGGCGATGAGGTCGTGTACGTGCTTGGCGCCATCGTGCGCCCGAACGCCATTCAGGAAATTTTAAAAGGGCAGGGCGCAGTGGAGCAGGGAGTTGTCGGTGTATTCGACCGAAACAACAATGTTGTCGCCCGGTCTTTGAGTCATGACGAATGGGTGAGTAAGCCAGCATCTCCAGGACTCCTCCGCCTCCTTGAGCAAGGGCGGTTAGATGGGTGGGCAACAACCAAAACGCTTGAGGGGACGCCCGTTTACAGTGTGTTTCATCGGTCCACGGTTACCGGCTGGTCGGCTGCAATTGGAATTCCTACGCGTATTGTGGATAGTCCTGTGATCCGGTCGTACCAAGTGCTCGGCGGATCAATCCTCGTCTCGTTATGCCTCGGACTTTTCGCCGCCTCCCTTATTGGGCGCACGATCACAAAGCCGATGCGGGAGCTCGAACGGGCCGCAGTCGCTCTTGGGAAAGGTGAGCCGCCGGCTGTTCCAGATACGAAGCTCCCTGAAATTCGGCGGGCCGCCCTAGCGTTAACTACGGCTCATTTTGAGCGGGAGAAACTGCTCCAAAGCGAACGAGAGGCGAGGCTTCTTGAGAAGGACGCGCGGCTTCTCGCTGAAAACGCCAGCAAGACCAAGGACGAATTTTTGGCGATGCTCGGGCACGAGTTGCGCAATCCCTTATCCGCGATTTCGATGGCGTCACAAATATTGGATCGCGTTGGCGTGTCCGCGGCGGCTGCGGATCAGGCCAAGGTAATCATTCAGCGTCAGGTGCGTCATTTATCCCACTTGACGGACGACCTCCTCGACGCCGGCCGCGTCATGATGGGAAAGATCAACCTCGACCGTAAGCCTATCGATTTAGCGGATACCGTTCGAGGTGCGGTGGAAACTTTACGGAATACCGGGCAACTCTCACAGCACGAACTGACTGTCTCCTTAAATCCGGTGTGGGTGGAAGCTGACGCCACCCGTATCGATCAGATAGTCGACAATCTTCTTACCAACGCGGTGAAGTACACCCCGTCGCCCGGTGCGATTTCCGTTGCCGTCGAACGAGACGGCGCCAACGCGGTGTTCCGTGTGTGCGATTCCGGGCTGGGACTTGACCCGGATTTGACGCCGCGTATCTTCGATCTTTTTGTACAGGGTGAAAGGTCCCTGGATCGTTCACAAGGCGGCCTCGGAATTGGACTCACACTGGTCCGCCGCTTGGCCGAACTGCATGGCGGTCGCGTCGAAGCGAAGAGCGAAGGTCCCGGCAAGGGAAGCGAATTTATCGTTCGTCTGCCGGCAATCGAGGACTTGGATAAGCCGCCGGCAAGCTCTACCTCATCTCCTGCTGGCGAGCCGCGGACGATCGTAATCGTAGACGACAACCCGGATGCGCTGATAAGCCTTCGGTACTTGCTGGAGCTTGATGGCCATCAGGTGCATGAGGCGTCCGATGGTCCGAGCGGCGTGGAAACCATATTGCGCGAATGTCCTGACATAGCGCTCATCGACATAGGCTTGCCCGTCCTGGACGGTTACGCTGTGGCGCAAACTATAAGGTCACGCTCTGAAAGAAGGGTGCGTCTTATCGCCGTGACTGGGTATGGAAATCGAGAGGATGTTAATCGAGGGATGTTGGCAGGGTTCGATGAGTACCTTGTCAAGCCTGTGGATCCGAGTATTTTGGGCAAGCTGATTTTGGAAGTTTAAGCATTTTCTAATGTGTTGTTCAGCAGTAAAGCTCGAACAGGTTTAGGCTGAACCGCGCATTACCATTAAAAATGGCTGAAACGAGTACGGAGTTGGCGCTCATGCAGCGGATCGACGAGCTGCATCTGAATTTCCCCTTCGTCGAGAGCCGCATGCTGCGCGACATGCTTATCCTGGAAATGGCCGCAAGTATGTTCCCACGCTGATGAACAAGATGGGGATCGGCGCCATCTACCGCACTGGAAATGCTGTTCTAACAAATGGGACCACTTCTCAAGGTCCGCAACCAGTTGTTCCACACAATGCGAGTAAAGCTGGGAAACCAGCCGAGTAATTCCGCTTTCGACCCGATGACAATATGCCGGGGTTAACGTCCCGAGCGACTCACACCATGCGCCGATTTTTTAAGGCCGTCCTGTTTTTTAATTCGCTTAATCTGTCGTTCCAGATTGGTCAATCGCCGGGTAAGGCGTTTATCATCTTGTTCGGTTTTCAGTGTTACAAGCTCCCCATTCAAGGCTGATACCTTATCTCTGTCCAATGGCGTTTTGATATTACTCTGCAGTTCTCTGAGACGTTTCAGCTGGGTTCCTAATAGAGTCGCTAATGCATCCATTTCTTTCTTCGTGTTAGCCGGCGGCGCTTGTAAGTCGCGTTCAATATTGCCTAATCGCTTCTGCGAATCTTCAATAATGGCTAACTCGGGCTGAATCAGTTCGGCCGCCACAAAAGCTCGAAAACTCTCATTCGCGGGCGCGCTATTCACCGTAGCTAAACGACGATTAAGAAGGTCATTTGACCGTGTGATTTGCGCTTGGGTGGATCGGGTATCCGCTATCGTTTGGTAACTCTGGGACGCCGCGACCGCTTGCCTTTTTTCCTCCACGAATTGCCGAATGTCATGAATCTGTTCTTGAATAAATTGGCGTCCATTGCGCGTTACATCACTTATCCTTTCCCTAATTTCAGCGATTCGGCGGAGGTCATCAGATACGTCAGATAGACCTTTCGTTTCCTCGTCCGTTTCGGCGCCACTTTCGATGTGCAGCAAATGGTTTTGGAAATGGGATCGGCATTCGGCTAGTTGGTTTCTGAATTCTGCGATCGGGTTGTCTTCATCGTTTAGATGTAGGGTAATGAGATGGCTCATCGTGCTGTCCAACTCAGGAATATCCACATCAAGAGCGAGTTGCGCTTGTTTTTTTATAACCTCTTGCCTTTGTGTCTCCGCATGTTGTAGTAGACGCGCCATGGCTATGCGACTTTGCGGAAACTGTTGTCCAGTGGACTCCCACAGGTTCATAGAATTGACGTAAAGCTTTGCGTATTCCAGCAGGCGACTGAATTTTTCATGCTCGATATCGAGTCTACTTGCATATTGTGCAAATGCTTCACTAGTGTTTTCCCGGTCAGCGACGACGTTGATTCGAAAATCAATCATTTTTTGCTCGGCCTGCATGCGTTTCGCAACTTCTTCCTCCAACTGCGTCGTTGCTTGTTCGATAGCGTTCTTAACGAAAGCATCCTCGTCCGCCGGGGGAGGACGCATGCTGCGCGCCGCACTACGGGCTTGGTGCAGCGCGTCTTGGCGTACTTTGCTCTGGATAATACGCATTTCGCTGGCGTAGGCTTCTTCGCGTATGGTTATTATTCTTTCGTCCTTTATTTGACCTACTACAGAAGATTCTAGGAACTCCAATGTTTTATCGAAATACTCAGCTTCTCCTAGCTGTGCGCACTTGATTTCTTCATGATCAAGTCGATGCGACCACTGCTCCATAACGGTAGGGATTGCATCGATCAGGCTGTCGTGGCTGGATTCATGCGGTTCATCTGAGTCGCCAATATATTGCTGTCGCTTATCGTTGTGACGCCTTTGCTCTACAAGCAATTCTTCTTTGATCGATAGATAGTCATCACATGCGATGACCGATTTCAGTTGTTGTCTGAGAGTTAATAGTTCTGTCCAACAGGATCGTAAAATATCTTTAGCAGGCTGGTTTTCGGCCTTTGCGATATCAAGAAGGCGATCCACCTGATTCAGAAAATCCTTCAATGATCCCGATAGATTTTCGGACAGAAGCTCTAAATCGGGTTCTGGGGCGCTTACGAGATGCCTTAACTCAGAATCTACATATTGTTGTAGGTCAATATCAGTTTCTTGTAAGTCAGAAAGGACGTCTCTCAGCGTCGTCTGTAGCGCTGTAAATAATTGCGCTTTCTGATCTGGCAAGCGGCCGAGAGATTGTTGCATCTCATCTAACGTGACTTGGTGACGCCTGCTTTGCAAATAAGCGTCATGTTCATCTAAGCGCATTTCGAGCTGTTTGGCGGCGTCTGGGTTATCCGGTCGCGCGAATTGTTGACTCATCTGATTGATGTCGTCTGTTAATGCGTCTTCCAACGGCGATACGGCGTCGTCGTTAAATGGCAGCCATTCGCCTAATTTCGCAATGCATAAAGATATTTGATCCCATATCGCCATGCGCTGTTCATAGTCCACTTGCCTCGCCTGCTCCAGGCGGAGGGTGGCCGTATCCGGTGGTGTTTGATCAGCGCGTTGCTTATCCAGAGCGGATTTGGTTTTCTCCAATTTAAGAACTTCTACGTGCAATTGATCTTCCAAGAGCGGTATCAATTTCTCCTGTTTTTCTAATAGCTGTAGAGCGTGAAAGCTTAAGTGTCTTTCCAAATCGTCAAAGTTAAGAGAGGAGTTTTTTTCGAGAGTTTTTTCGTCCTGTATCTTTTGTAAAAAATGTTTAAGAACCGGCGGGAGATCTTTGATGGGAAGCGCTTGATCGCCAATGGACTCACATTCGGCTGCTATCCGGGCTTTGACAGTATCTCCAGCGAGCAGCAACTTAATGTCGTCTTGCTGGCTAGTTAAACATCGCGGGCGCTCTCCTCGTGCTCGACGGTCCAGCACTGCCTGAATGGCCCCTCTGTCCCATGTCGTTATTTCGTCAAGATCGAACAGCGATTGGAAAAGCTCTTTCATTCTGGACGGCATCTGTGACATCGTGAAGCCGGTACTCGTAAAGCGTTGATGGATTGATGGCCACTGCTCGATTTCTTCCATCGCCACGTCGTGCATCGACAAGAGAGTGGAGTGCTGTGTTGTTTCCAACATCCACAATTTGTAGGTATCCAAGTACTGCGCCTTTGCGCGTTCGAGTAAAGGATTGGTGTCAAAAAACATAGCGACCAGTTTCTTAAGCGCATCGGCCTCATTTCGCCAGATCGGCGCGGCAAGACGTTTTGCTTTCTCCCGATCGGTTTCCAAGTCGCTTAACGACGTGTCTTCGGAGGGATTCGATAGTTCGAGGTCTATCCGATCAAGAAGTATCGTCAACTGTTTTTCGTCGTCAGTTGGCGTCTGCGTCGCTATAAGTCGACCTTGCTGCAAGCGTACTTGGTTATCTAACCACGCTTGTATCTCTGATCGATGAATGTCATCGCGAATCAGTTCCCACTGACTCGCCAGGACTTCAAATTGATTAGGGTTTTCTTCTTGCCAGCGAACAATTTGATTAAGTTCCTCATGCGCGGCGTTCAGCATATAAGCCATTACCCATCGGGTCGCATATTCCGGCGAGTAATCCTGTCGCATGGACTCTATCTTGCTCTCTCTCCACTGGCTTAGTTGCGTTTCATCGTATGTGCCGAGGAGAAATTCTTGCGCCGCAGCGAGCTGTTGTAATCGATCGGCTGTTGTCTCTGGAGTCTGAGGCGAATCGTCTTTCTGTTCTGACAGCGCCTCATTTATACAATCCTGAAATGCGCTCTGAGCTTGTTCTAAAGCATCGCGTTGTGCGGGTATGTTCTGTAACTTCGAAATCAGTCTGCTGCGTAAATCGAGTTCGATGGAAAAAATTTTCGCGCTGGTCGCATCAGCAATTTCATCAGCAGAAATTTGTGCTTGCTCAGCGTGGGGCTCTTGAGGCAATTCACCGGCCGCCATAGCGGCTAACTGACTTTCTAGCGCCGATAGATCTTGAATTGCTTTTTCGTCCTCCAATATTCTTTCATCTAGAAACGTCTCTATGGCTTTTGCTTCACTGCGGGAGGGCCAAGAGTTGAGCCTTTCCTTCAATGTCT
>DATLHW010000053.1:0-2507 GCA_035539675.1 Burkholderiales bacterium
CGGCGTTGCCCTTGCAGGGTGCGCTGTCCGCTGCATCGGACAGCCGCTGCGCAGGCGAACAGCATGCTGTTCGAAACCCCTGCTTAGCTCTCCTTGCCGTACTAACTGTGTACTGTCTGCGTCGACGCGCCTTGCTGGAAAACTTTTGCACCAGTACTTGGATAGGGTCAGGGCGTGGGATCGCGTCCAACCAGGATCTGAATGCGGGCGCGCTTGGTGGCGTCCGACGCGGGATGTGAATTGCTGAGCTTGAGCATGTTCAGCGGTACGTTGAATAGCGCGGCGACGCCATTTCCGTAGAGCTGCGGGCTCAGTAATTCGATGGCTGGCGTGTCGTCTGTGCCGTCGCTCACCTTGAAGGTAATCTCCGAGCCGTAGAGACTGGACTGAATCGCGAAGATGGCGATCTGCGATGGGTCGCCCGGCTGAATCTCGATCTCCTGATCCGTGGTGTTGGGCTCGATGATCACGTCAATCGCGTCGTAGGCCTCCACGCTTTCCGTGTGCGCAATGGACCACGTGGGGCCGCCAGCGACGGCGATCTTCAAGGTGAGGTTTATGTCGGGCATTGAATTTCCTCCAGTTAATCGATTTATCGCAAATGCTGTTGCGGCTTTGCCCGCTACGTTTTGCCGGCGTTATCTTGTCGCGACAGGACTGCGTTGGCTGCATATAAGACCGTTCCATCGGGCAGCGTGCGGCTTACCATGAGCCCCGAGCGAATCAATTGCTCAATCGCGGCTTGCACCTCGATGTCTCCGAGTTCGTTGCTTCCATCCTCCAGCCACCAACACCGAATGCCTTCCGCGGTGTCGATGGAATCCGGACGAGTTTTGAGATAGCGCAGGATGCCGGTGAGAGCTTTGTTAACCCTCTCTTCGCTATTGCCCACACCCGTTCTCCTACGGATCGATGGTTAGGAGTAACAGCAAGCGGTGTGCCATGTGGGTTAAGCGGCTGATGGATATGTGATTTGGATCACAACAGATATTTTGGGGTGGGGCATGGGCGCCCCATGTGCGGAAGAAGTTGTGGGGGATGGTTTGCTTTGAAAATATAACCATGGGGCGAAAACGCCCCATGGTTATTCATTAGAACCTGTTATGGAATTACTCGAGGGAATCGGCGCTCACGCTAAGACCGTACTTCTTCAACAATCGGCCAAGCGTGCGGCGCTCCTTGCCGCACAGGCGTGCAGCGAGGGATACATTGCCGCCGGTGTCTGTTATCAGTCGCATCAGATACTGTCGCTCGAACGCCGCGACGACTTCCGCCTTGGCGCGACTGAATGATATGTCGCGAGGTATTGCGATGGTTTCTTCGGATGATGTGGTGTGGATGTCGACGCTGCTTGATGAAGCGTTGACGGAAGCAAATGAACTCGCCTCGAATTCAAGCACGGGACCATCACAAAGAAGAAATTCCCGATGAATAAAGTTCTCAAGCTCTCGCACGTTACCCGGCCACGAATACGTCATGAGCAGTCGTTCGGCGTTTTCGCCAAGACGTTTTTCCGACATTTGATACTGATTGGCGAAGACGCGAATGAAATGCCGCGCCAATATTGGGATATCCCCACCGCGATGACGCAGACTTGGTAGAACGACGCTCAAAACGCTGAGGCGGTAATAGAAGTCTTGGCGCAACTCGCCGTTCCGTACCATCTCCGCCAAGTCGCGATTGCTGGCGGCGATGATGCGCACTTTTCCTTGAACCATCGCGCCGCCAATTCCTTGCCGGTGCCGGTCTCGCCTTGAATGAGCACTGTCGCGGGAAAGCTCGCGACTCGCTGGATCATGCGAACAGCTTCTCGAAACGGGACGGATTCGCCGATGAGGTGATTGGTGAATGTGTCGCGCACGCACTCGGCTGACTTCGACGCCGATGCGGGACGAGGTGATGCAGGACGTGTTGAATGGAGGGGTGATGCATGTGGCGTCACAGCGCGGCTCCCAGCAGAGATCGTGAATGAATCTACTGCGCAGACCAAGTGTTCTTGATGCGCTTGGTCTGTATCAACCAATGCCAGATACTCCGAGCCGCGTGATCCGCGAAAACTTTGCGGAAGCGGAGGAGTCTAGCAACGGTACCGGGAATTTACATGAGGCGAAAGCGAAAGCCAATCATCCAAAGCGCCGATTGACGAGTAAATAAATTTACGGATGCGAGGGAAATGATGAATTCCGACAGGCCGTTCAGGTTGAACGCACGCGAAGACATCAACCACTTTTTTAAATCCCATTCGATGCTCTTTTTCTAACGGTGGAAGTCCCGTTGTTTAGCGTCTTTCATCATGATGGCTAAAATGACTTCGCAAAAAGTGCGATTACTCTTTCACGTCGATGTAGCTTTTGCCCTTCCACCTAGTGTATTCTCTTGCTCGTTTGTAGTTCCGCCTCAATCCGTCCGCATCAAACTCGCCGATGAGCCACCAGCAGTACCCTTCCCTATCGCTAGATTCCCGTTCCGGTGAATCGGGTTCGGCCGCCACGTCTCCCAAAGCTTAT
>DATLHW010000054.1:0-7095 GCA_035539675.1 Burkholderiales bacterium
CGTTGCCGCCGGGCTTCCACCCTTTCGTTTCCTCTCGTCAAATAGTTCTTTTTTGCTTTATCGAATTCAGGGTCTTTCAGTTGTTTCTCCATAGCCTCACGGAAATACTTCAGCACTGCTTTTATTTCGTTTAGCGGCGTCTCATCCCCGATGTCCACAGGAATCTGTTGAAATTTTTCTTTCTGTTTCGTAAGAGCGACATTCCACCAATCAACACTTCGCAACGCTTCCTCTGCGGCCATGGGAGCCGAAGGACTCCCAGAAGGAGGCGTCGCCAAATCCGGATGTGACTGCCATATATCCTTAAGGAGGGCGGTTGCCCTTTCAAGCGTACCGATATCGTCATCTACATCCACTTGCACATTCAGCTTCTTAATCCGCTCGCCTAGCGCCTCCTTCTTTTTCTCCATGGTCTCAAGCTCACCATGCCACTGCGCCAACTTTTCGATCGTTAGCGCCTGAGGAAGGGCGCCCGCCATCAACCTCCTGCGCTGTTGATCGGACTCAAAAGTTTTCACGAGCGACCGATACTCTTCGTCAAGACTACGCTTCGAGAACGCAACGTCGGGATGCTTTAGCTCTGGCAATTTATCTTTACCGTACGCCTTCATCACAATTTCGGCGTCTTGTTTACCCCATCGCCAACCTTTCAGAACTTCCAATTGCCCATTAAGGGATATCTCTATTCTTTTAATTTTTTTCTGTATCTCTGCTTTGTCTTGATCATTCTCCGCCGCTTTCCGCGCTTTTTCATGCTCCGCTCGTTCCCTCACCAGTTCCCATATGTCTTGCATCCGATCTTGAATATTCGCTTGATGCCGGAAAATCAACCCATCAACTTTGTTATCCAGTTCAGTTACGCGATCGAAGAGCTCTATTGATTTATGCGCTGCTCCGGAAGTTTCGAACTTTGGCAACGCTGGATCACTCTCTAGTTCCAATTGGATGGCGGTGAATTCACTTTCCAAGGACTGGACAACTTCCGCGTCGATGGATGCAGTCGCACGAGTAAGCCTCAGCAATTTAGTGTCCAACTTCGGCAATGAATGATCGACTACATGCGTCAGAAGATCTTTTCCCGCCTCCTTCCTTGATTTCTTAGCATGCTGTTGAAAGTGCTCGGCCCTTTCCTTTAAGTGTGGAAATTCGTATCCATAAGACTCCCAGCTCTGTACTCGTCGTCGTTCGTGTTCGGCATATCGCACCAACTCTTCGCACGCCGCTACAGCGGATCTCTCATACGGTCCTCCGCCACGATAAGATGACTCGTCGTTACGTAACTTCTCGCTAACAATAGATTCAATCGCTTCCCTTCCCTCTACGGAATCAATTTCATTGTTTGCCTCATTTTTCACACGAACCTCTGAGGCTTTCACTTGCTCAGCAACATAAGCCTCTTCATCGTCAAACGAATAACGCTCTTTTTCGCCGATAGTCTTCTCAAGGCTGGCTACACTGTCGCTGATGACGCGTAAACGATCGGCAACCCGATTAACCTCCGCTTTAGATGAATAACCCTTTTTCGGCTCTATTGTTTCCCGCAGACTATCTACGCCGGCTCGCAAAAACTTCAACTGATCGGCAACCCGCCATTTTTTATTCTCCGGCAAGTCGACTTCTTTCAAACCTATCTCTCTCCGCAGATCATTTATAGAATCCAATTGATCTGTCATGCGAACTTCGTCTTCATCAGACAAATAATCTTTAGACCTGAAATCTTTCCTCGCTCGAGTTCGGATGTCGCCTAGTAGCCGACTCTGAACTTCATTACGTTTTTCTTCAGTCGCCGCTTGCCAGGCTGCTTCCCGTCGCGCTTCGGTTAGCAATCGCTCCCGTATTTCCGCCTCACGAGACTCACATACCTCACTCCGCATTCTCTCGCGACCATCCGCTGGCGTTTCCTCATATTTTTTTTCTTCTTGCTTGAGTTCTTTAAAACTCCCCCTCATCCTGCTCAATAAAGCGCCAGGTATTCGCCGATCTATCGATTGCTGTATTTGCCTATTTTCCCCAGCCGCCCACACGCCCTTGAAGTGGTTGAAAGGCGTTACCACCATTAACATCCAATTCTCTAAAAAAGGATCAAGCTCATCCGTCATTTTTGGGAGCAAGTCCTTTAAAGGCGCGTTTAGCTGATTTTCAGGCTTTTTCAGATTATCTATGGCCTCACGTAAGGCGTCTTCAACTTGCCGTGGATTACTGTGGGCTGAATATTCGATGGCTTCGCGGATCTGTCGTAAATCCGTTTTGATGGTCATCACGACGGCATCTTCCACATCTTTTAGTTCGCTTTCGAAGTTATCCAATTTTCTTCTTAGCTTGCTTATCAACTGACTTTTAATAAATTCATAAGCCGCCAACACGCGCTCAAAGTCCCGCAAGTCTGTTTGTTCTAACGCATACCGGAGATCATCTTCTGCGCGATCCAGCCGCCGCTCCAATTCCACTTTCAGCGGGGCTGATTCCGCCTGTTTGTTATCTTCTTTGATACGTTTTTGTAAACGCTGTAACTCTGAATCATAAAAATTTAGCCAAGAGCCAACACGATCAAGCGCCGGCTCCAACGCGCTCCAACCCTGCGTGCGCCTCATACAGTCGAATTGCTCCGCCTGCTTATCCCTTAAATACGCCACATCCGGCGCCGCCAACGCATTAGCTTGCTCATCAAAGGCGCGTATCGTTTCTTCGAGCTCCAGGACGAACAACGGCGTCTCTGCTTTTCTTAACGAACCAGTCTCCCGCTGCCACTTAATCAATTCCCCTCCTACAAACTTAATCTGTGCGCTCACTCGCCGATCCAATTCCTTCGAGGTCACCATTTGTTTTTTCTTTGCTTCCAGCAAACGCGGCGCCGCCCACTTCAACATGGGAGGTAGATCTTCCAACCGCCGCAACTCGTTGTCACCCAACGACGCGAGATCGATATTTATCCGATCTCTTGTTCTTTTCTCACTCATTGCATTAAAAAAAGGATCAGCCAATTGGTGGCCAACTCGATGAGCAGTCTCGCTCAAGCGGCTCAGATCACTCATCATTGCTCCTTGCCTATCACCCTCATTGATCTCGTGAATCACCTCTGTTGCACTAATCGCCTCGACCGACTCGTTTTTCATATAGCGCATATAGCTGTCGATCAATTCTTTTATTTTTCCCTTACTCCATTTATACGGCTTCTCCAATTCCAGCACATACTCCATAAGCTCCTTATGTTTCGGAAACATATGAGACAAGGGAAGTTCTGCGGTTAATACACGCTCCAACGCGTTGAACGTCAACGTTGATTTTTCTTGTAACCAATCGCATTTTTTGTAAACGATCAACTTATACTTCCGCCAGGTTGATTGATATAACGCATCCATAATCACGTACTGATCGAAAGCACGCTCGCGCAACGGATCGCTTTCCATAATGTCGCCAACATCGGTCGAGAGACTGATGATGTCTCTCTCCCACGGTCTCTCAGAGGTCAACTCTCGCGCTTGCCGTTGAAGATCCTGCAAACGATCGAACGCCCCCTCTTCTCCTGGATTTTTGAAAATCGCCTTCATCTTTTCAAAGATGGCTGATAGTTGTTGTTCTACCTGCTCTTCCGGCAACGATGCTTGAAGTTCAAGAGAGTTGGCAAGCGCCTTACCCAACTTGGGAGCGACCCGCCCCAGCCATTCAGGAGCCGGCGCTACGGATTGATTACCAGGATCTGGCGAGCTTGCCTCCGACGCCGCTCTCTGTTCCACAAATTTCACACTGAGTTCTTTTAATTTTTCAGATAGCTGGTCTTGCGGCGTCTGCCTCTTTTCACGGCGGCTCTGCTGCAACTCCAACTCCAACTGCATCCACTCATGCACGCTTTTCCATTTATCGAAATCGTCTCGAACCTTTTCCAGTTGATCTTTAATTGCGCCATAGGCGTTTTCTTTGCGCGGCTGATATTTTTTCCACCAAACAATATCGTTCAACTGCCCCTCAATCCTATGTAACGCGCGATCGGCAAAGAAGCCGTCCTGGAGATTCTCCGTGGAAGTCTCGATATGACTTTTAATTGCATCAAGTCGCCACTGCTCGAGTTGCGCTTCGCTGTATGTGGAAAGCAACCTGCTATGCCACAACGCCATCTCCCCCTCATCCCGATGCAGCGCCTGTTTTTTATCTTGAGCCTCGGACAGCAGTGTGGTCGCCTTCTCTTTTATCAACTTCATATCTTCTTCGGTCAGCTCACCCTTGTCTTGCATAGCCGTCAGGCCCAAAGCATTTAACGCGCGCATGAGGTTTGGATGATCTGTCTTGACCACTGACTGTCCAACGTACGAAGCAATATGCTGGTCAGCTGCATCTATAGCGCGAATAGATTTGTCGAATCGGGCTCTCAATCTTTCAACGCCGGCTTTTCCGTCGTCCAGTAAAGCCTTGTAATACCTCTGAAGCCTATTCAACTCCGCCTCTCGGCGAGGCTCTGCGTTGGACACTCTTTGAATATCAATCCAAAGCAGCTCCAATCCCAGGCGGGTTAGACGCCTTTTAATCAGGGAAGGGTATTCCTCCATTGAGAATGGCAGCGCGAAAATCGCATCCGAACTGTGGCTCGGCTCAACGGAAGATGATTCATCTGGTCTAGTTAAGACAAATTCAAGAGTGTTTAAAGATTCACTTGCTGAAGCGGCGCTTCCTTCATACAGCTCCGCATTCTTCTCCAACAGTCGCCTCTCCAACTCCTTGAGAGGGTCGTTCTCACCCGGCCATGTTTTTAACCGCGCGTCATTTAAAAAATCTTCAAATGGCGATTTTTGTTCCGCAGGGACGTCCGCCAACTTTTGCTTCAATCCATATACTCTCGCCAATAATCCTTGCTCCACGAACGCTCGCGCCTCTTTAAGGCCATCTTCGAAACCATAAAAATCAAACACCAGGCTTTCGCTTTCGGCCAATGCGCGAACCTTCGCCAGTACGGCTCGCCGTTTTTCCACCGCCTCTGCGCCACTGCTATTTGGTAGATCGTTAAACTCCTTCTCTTGTTTGTCTAACTCATCCTCCAGTGTTTTCTGCTCACCGAGCAAAAAAATCCGGTCCTTCATTACGCCTATTTGCGCGGAGTACAAATTCTCTCGCTCCGCCAGCAAGACTTTTATTTGCTCCATTGCTTCCTGGCAATTTTCTACCGGCCCCTGCGCCAAATCCAAAAGCTTATTCCTTGGTCCACTCAGATCGATTGTATTTTTTCTCAAGACGCCGCAATCAGTGTCTTCCTTATGGCGCAATACGTCCCGCTTATTACGCAATCGATTGAATATATCCCTATCGGAAAGATTGGCGTTGAACCATTCTCTTTGATAAAGCCGAAACAATTGCCTGTTCTGCTCTTGTAACGCTTCGATGCGCTTTTTTTGCTTTTCCTGCTCGAGAGCAATTTTCTTATCATCCGCGCCAGCTTGTTGTTGAGTCGCGTTTGTGGAATCGGTAGTGTTATTCACGGCGTTTTATCCCCCTAAAAACACAACAAACAGATGAAATAGTCGTCTCAAACAAACATAAGAGAGGCGCAGAGGCTATTGTCGATCAAAAGGCCACCCCGCCGACAGCGTCGGATCGTCCTAGATTCCGCCGTTGAACGCACCAGGCAGTAAGGGACCCTCGAAAAAATCGCTATCCGGGTCGAGGTCGATCCGAGGAGCGGAGGTGTACAAGTGGCACATTGAGCACCGCAGGTTCGAGATCGGCCCGGATAGCGATTTTTTTGAGGGTCCCTAAGCGGCCAACTGAGGAATCCAGGATCATAAGAGAAGTCGAAGAATGGCTCCGTCATAAGCGCTTTTTTGCGAGCCAAAGGAATGCAACAATGGAAAATGCGCATGTGCGCTCGCATGGAATAACCCCCGAGCGCCCTTTACACTTATTGTTTTAAGATCATTCATGTTTTCTTCTATTTTTTAAAGAAAACCGATTATTAATTACATTGTCTTTGCGGTTATGGAAATCCGCAAACTTTATTCGAGCGACGAAAACGGCAAGCTTTTATTAGTATTGGTTTGAGCGGGGAAGCATGAGCTACACCTCGCTTTCGCCACGAACACGAACCACGTTCAACCAATGACGCCCCAAAGCCCCCCGCTTAAACTTAACCGGTGAAAGCGGGCGGCTAAACGTTAGCGCAGGTTTATCACGTACTTCCAAACGCCAGAGATCTTCACCGAAAAACGAAAACGACATGGCGGCTCCCCCTATCTGCTGAACATTCTTCAAGACGCCAGGCGCATACGGCGCTCCGATCTCCACCGCGTCCAGCACCCGCCTGCTGTCATCAATAAGATAAATATGAAGCCCCTCCTCGAATGGGCAATTTTCGGTGAGAAACAAAAGATACTTATCCTCGATGCGAACCTGATGTTCAAGATTTACTCCATCAAGAACCAACCCGGTTGACTCGCTCCGCCAAAGCAACTTTGCTTGTGGAAGCTCCCCTTCAATCGGCGCCAATGTAAAGAAATCGACTGATTGCATATTCGCGTTGCTCACCATAACCAATCAAACGCCACGTCGGCGCCAAACGCGGCAAGCGCTCCGCCGACAAAAACGCCAACCGTCACGCATACCGGCGCACCCGGCCCGCAGGCAAGCCCGGCGGCGGCGCCGCCCGCCATTCCGCCCAACACGCCAGCCCCAGCGGTTGTTCCTTCCTTCGCGATCTGACGCGGCTTATCCTCTGCGGTTGAGATGTTGTAGACCGCGAATCCAATCGACGCGAAGACAAGTCCACGACCCACCTTCGCCAATCGCGCCGCTTTCATATTCATCGCCGGACGCGGCCGCCCAGACGCTTCCACAATTTCCATCCAGACGCGATTTCTCTCTTCGATGGAAAGCGCGCTAAATGTCTTCTTGAAAAACTTCCGCGCGTAATGTTCTTCCAAATCCTGCAAGGTTTTTCCGGCTTCCTTCAGCGCTTCCGCTTTCGCGCGGCCAATGTCGCTGCTTTTGATACGCGCCGCATCCAGTATGCCGTTTCGAAGTTTATTCGCCTCCAGCGCGCCCTCTCCCGGCGTCAAGCGGCCAGCCTGGACTTCCTGCCTGATCATGTTCGCGACCTGCTCGGTGTTACGTATA
>DATLHW010000055.1:0-3052 GCA_035539675.1 Burkholderiales bacterium
TACTTCTTAAGACCGTATCGCGCATTCTGGGTGATCCTCTCCGTCACCGCGCTCGTCATAGCGACCACGTGCCTCGCTGCCTTCCTGGGCTACGTGACGCCAAAGACCTCCGATCCCGGGCCCCTCCTCCATTCCCGGTCAACCTTCGCTGTGCTCCGGATACTTGTGGCGCCGTTGTTCGCTACGGCGTTCCTTCTCGCTGGCCTGTTCGCACCGAACCGATCCGCTCGTGTTTCTCTTTTTGTCGCCACGGGAATCGAGACGGCAGTGTTCGCCTACGTCACCCTCACATGGTTATTCCAATTTCGCGGTTAGAGGGACATCCACACTTTGGCGTCGAGAGATTCCTCGCCTCACGAATAAGGTTATATCGTGCGAGCGAAGCAATGTTTAACTTAACCTTAGGGTGTTTATGGAAATCATCGCGAGTTATCTTGGAAAAACGATCTTAATCGGGCTTACAGTCTTGGCATCGGACAATTCAGTAATTGGCAAAATAGAAACACATGGGGTTATTACAAAGCTTGAAGGCGAGTATCTCGTCATTAAACGCTCTAATGACCAACCAGACTTTCGTCTGCCATTCGCGCCAAATTACATATCATCGGCAACGCCAGGAGAATACCGTTTGCGAACAACAGGTGAAGTTGTAACCAATCCTGATTTTCTTACCACATGGGATATTCATGCTGGAAAGGAGCGATCTCTTGAAGACATTAAGCAGCATGGCTTTGTTCCAAAGACGCCCTAACCACGGTGGTCAGGGCAATCGTCGCCTTGCCTTGTTCAGCAACAAGAAAAGGACGTCTGCTATAAAGCAAACGCCCCAAGCGTTCAAGCGTGATGAGAACGTTATTTCAATGCCTCAATACCAGCGCCAAAATTGATATGGAATGCCGCACCATCCATGACGAGGGCAGGTACGGATTTGACGCCAGCGGATTCTGCTTCCGTTAAACGCGATTTGTCCTTGCCAAGATGCACGACTTCAACTTCGTATTTCGCGGGGTCAAGTGCATAGGCGATGTTATGTTCTGCTGTAATGCATACAGGGCAACCAGCGTGGTAGAAGATGGCTTTGGTTTTCATAAATGCTCTCCAAGATTGCGTAGGATTAGTGCCATGAAGCACGTGACCATAGTAGGAACAACGACGGTGCCCGAATAGAAGGCACTTCTCGGTTCCCCGGGAACCTTTTGGTGTAACTTGCAGAAAAGGAAGGAAATAAAAAATGTCGTCACCGAAAAGCTCTGCTTATGCGCAACTCGAAGACGTGGTTGGGTGCAAGTGGTCCGTATCGGTTCTGCAAGCCATTGCCTCCGGCGTTTCACGCCCCGGCGCGTTAGAGCGCCATGTACATGGAATTTCGACCAAAGTTCTATCTGAGCGGCTACGCAAACTGACCCATTATGGTTTACTAGCCAAACATGTTTATGCGGAAGTGCCTCCCAGGACAGAATATTCACTTACCCGGAATGGCCAAAAACTGGTCAACATTATTGGTCAGATAAAACTCTTGGATGACGAAATTAGGAGCGTGGAAAAAAACGCTTCAATGGATGCAAAAAGCGGTGTCACTGATCTTGAATATTAGGGTTATTAGGACTGCCACGATGCGTATCGAATATGAGCTGAAGTTCAGAGACTATCTAGCATTTAACGCCCTGCACCAACTCCTCTCTATTCCAGTGCAGGTGTTGTATGGCGGGCTCGCGGTATCCATTTTCTACACGTCCCTTGGGGAGCAGTCCCTATACGCTGGCGTAATCACAGCATTCCTCTTATACCTTGCAATGTGGGTGATTCAGTTGCTGTTCAACGTCATCTATTTATACGTGGGAAAAAATCGATCTCTGCTCACAAGACACATCGTCGAAATTCAGGATGAAGCCTTTTACGAGGAGACGCAATTCAATAGGTCGTACCACTACTGGCCAGGGATTGTTAAAGTCGTCCATCATCTTGGCTTCATCGCGGTGTATATCAATGCTCATGCTGCTCACATCATTCCAAGTCGAGCGTTTTCCTCAAACGAGCAACGCAAATTGTTTCTATCCGCTTTGAAGGAGAAGATTTTTGTGACCTAATCAAACGGTCGAGGCGATCATTCGCTACCGCGCGCTTTGCGAAGTCCGGGTAACCTACGCACTTTAAATTACCGGCCTCTAATTCCATTTCAAAATTAATCGTGGAACGAAAGCGGCGCTGACAAAGTGCACTGTTAATTTGAAAATGGAATAACTCATTAGTGAAGGAGGATTCGCCCATGACGCCAACCCTACATGCGCTTGCCGGATTCATCACTTGGGCGCTTCTGCTACTTCTTTTGATGGAGCTTCTGCGTGTAAGGCTTGTCGTTACAAAGGCCGTAGCGCCAAACGCGTTTCTGCCGGACAACTCAAACCTCTCCCCATTCATGCAACGCCTGGCCCGGGCTCACGCAAACTGCGTGGAGACGCTTCCTCTCTTTGGTGGCCTCATGCTTATCGCCGTCGTCGCAGGCAAGGCCGAAATCACCGATCCGCTTGCCTACGCACTTCTGGCGGCGCGCATTGTCCAGTCAACAGTTCATCTCGCCTCCCTTTCTGTGACTGCGGTCAACGTTCGCTTTTTGGCTTTCATGGTTCAGCTTGGCATTGCACTCTACTGGGCGCTCCGACTGGTCCTTGGATAGATGACGCGGCGACCGCCGTTACGATAACGCCGTTTGCCCGCCGTGCAGACGCAAATTTTTTTCATTTCATCGTAGACAAAGTCCGCCGGCTGTCTTGTCGCGTAAGCCAACTCAAGGCAAGATGCAAAAGGTTTTTTCTACCTTCGCCAACTCTTAGCAGAGGTGATCCACAAACGTCCTCGCCCGCTCATCTGCATAAAAAATCGTTGCATATCTCAGTAAGACTCTTCTCGGTCGGGAATAGACTTAATAACATTCAAAAAGGGAAATGGGATGAATCGGACTTGCACATGGTTAGCAGCGGCACTCCTGATAGGTTACGGCAGTGGATGTTCTTATAGCGGTGAGCGGCGCGGCGAGAATGAGCATCCCGCCAAA
>DATLHW010000056.1:0-5645 GCA_035539675.1 Burkholderiales bacterium
AGATTTCACCGCGTTGGAGATTGACGGACAGTTACGGGCGGAGAATTTGGGCGTGGCTGACTTTATTCGAATCGCGGATTACGTGGGTTCAAGATAGTCAAACAGAAGCGACGCATTCCACCAGCAATACGATCCCACAACACTACCCGACAAGAGCCACGTTAGTAGCCTGGATTAGCGAAGCGTAATCTGGGGGAGGTCGTTCTACGTAGGGCGATTGGTCCTGGATTACGCTTCGCTAATCTGGGCTACTTCTCCAACGCCTTACAGCGGCCTTGAAGATAAGTCCTCAACAACCGCACAACTGGCGACAACGCTCGCTTGCCAGCGCCAAGCAAATACAACGGCGCCGGTTCGCCGAGCCATGCCGGACAAAGCGCCACTAACCTTCCCGCAGCAAGATCAGGCGCCACATCGAGATACGACTTATACGCAATGCCATGTCCCGCAACGGCCCATCGACGCACTGCATCGCCATCGTCCGCCACTCGATTACCACTGACCTGCACACACACCTCGGCGCCATCCCGATAAAAACGCCACTTATTGTTCACCTGCTCCTTCAACATAAAGCAAAGGCAATTGTGACTTCCCAATGCTTCGGGCGATTCCAGATGTCCGCGCTTTGCGATGTATGCCGGCGCAGCGCACAACACGCGACGATTGTTTGGCGCCAGCGGCAATGCCACCAAGCCGGAATCCGGCGGCTCGCCATAGCGAATGGCGACATCCACTGGTTGCCGGTAAACATCCGCCACTCGGTCCGAAAGCTGCACCCGCACCTGCACGCCCGGATATTGGCTTTGAAACTCATCAAGCCAACTCAGCAATTGATTTCGCCCAAGATCTGACGGCGCCGTGAGTTGTAGTTTGCCCTTGATCACCGCCTTTTTATTCGCCAGCTCCTCGCGCGCGATTTGCAATGTCGCCAACACCGCTCGGCAATGATGCAGAAAACTCTCCCCCTCCAACGTTAATCGCAAATTGCGCGTGGACCGGATAAACAACACCGTGTCCACCTCCGCCTCCAGTCGCTTAAGCGCCGCGCTCGCCACCGCAGGCGTAATGTCCAACGCTCGGGCGGCTGCGGAAAGGCTCCCCGTATCGGCAGCTTTGACAAAGACTTCCAGATCTTGAAGAGAACGCATGCTTAGGAGATTTTCAAAGAAAAATTGAAAGTGAATCTACTTTTAGCCGGTTTTTCTCCTGCGTTCAACAACCAATAATGGCTTCACTAACTTTTTAGTGAACGGAGAAAAATCATGAAAGCAGTCGGATACCAAACCCCACTTCCCATCAACCATGCCGAGTCACTACTGGACATCACCCTACCCGAGCCGATCGCTCAAGGCAGGGATGTGCTGGTGGAAGTAAAAGCCATCTCAGTCAACCCAGTGGATACGAAGGTGCGCGCGTCGGCAACGCCGGCTAGCGGCGAATACAAAGTCCTCGGATGGGACGCCGCCGGCATCGTTCGCGCCATTGGACCCGATGTAACGCTCTTCAAACCCGGCGACCTCGTTTGGTATGCCGGATCGATCGCGCGAACAGGCAGCAATGCGGAGTTGCATTTGGTGGACGAAAGAATCGTCGGCCACATGCCCGAGTCACTCGACTTCGCCCACGCCGCCGCCATGCCACTCACCACGATCACCGCGTGGGAAATGCTTTTCGACCGCTTGGCCATCGCACCCAGCAAAAAGCCCTCTACAGATTCACTGCTCATCATCGGCGCATCCGGCGGCGTTGGCTCCATCATGGTTCAGCTCGCCCGGCGCCTAACCAACCTCACCGTCATCGCCACCGCCTCCCGCCCAGAAACTCGCGACTGGGTGAGCGATCTCGGCGCTCATCACGTCATCGATCACCGTCAATCGCTTACCGGACAACTAAAAGAACTCGGCATTCCTCAAGTCAACCACATCGTAAGCCTCACCCATACAGCTCAGCATTTCACTCAAATCGTCGAAGCAATCGCCCCACAAGGAAAGTTCGGTTTGATTGATGACCTCCCTTCCCTCGATGTAATGCCGCTTAAACGCAAAGCCGCATCCGTGCATTGGGAGTCCATGTTTACTCGGTCGATTTTCAATACGCCCGATATGATTGGCCAACATCAACTTCTAAATGAAACCGCCGAATTGATCGACGCCGGCGTGATTGTCTCTACATTTCGCGAGCACTTCGGGACGATCAACGCAAGCAACCTGAAGCGGGCGCATGCGTTGGTGGAAAGTGGTAAAGCGTTGGGGAAAGTTGTGTTGGAAGGGTTTTGATTAGTGCGAAATCCACGGCCAGGTAACTCTGAAAAGATGCGCCTGGCGATCCAATCGGAGGACTGAAGCAAGGGTTGCGGGGAAGCATGCCCGCCGCCCCACGATGCACAGAGATTGCGTCGCTGCCCGTTCAAAACATGAAAGACTTAACCAAAGTCAGATCACCAATCTTACGCAAAGGAACCACGAAGCTTTCGCGCTTCTCGCGCACAGTGTTTTCATGGAATACAAGTGTGATGCGCGTGGTGACGATGGACTTGCTGCGCATCGATTCGTCAAAACTGTAACCACCTGAGCTAAAGCTTCCCCAGTAATTGACGTAGACATGATAACTTCCATGAAGAGGCGCAATGGTGGTGAACATCTCCGGGCCGGGACCATCCACGCTATCCACATCAAGACCGCCGCCGCCATCAAGGATCGGGCGCGCCCAGAACGAATGCTGACCATCGGGCGTGACGATGTGTAAATCGATCTCGGCTTCCGGCACATCCCAGGAACACACGACGCGCAACGCCGGAGAAACTTGATTCGGATTGGCTTCATAGAACTGCGTACGCTTCATCGACTTTCCATCGGCCGTCTTGACCTCGATGCTGTTCGAACCGCCGCCAAACGCGTAATGCCGCTCGAAACGACCGCTTTCGCCTGTGTTCAACACCATCGGATTCCCATTGACAACAAGCGTTGGCCGCTCGCGGCCTGCATCGTAAATGCGTCCTTGAATCAGCCTACGGCGTTTCTGCGCACCGCGATTGATTGGCGGCGCTGGATAAGCAACGCGTGTATCTTCCGAATGGTCGATGAGGCCAGAATAATTCCAACCGCCATGCGGCGTTTCCAACGTCGTCGTTTCCTCGGCATATGAGAGAAGCGAGCAGCCGAACAACAGTAATGAAGTTAGAAAGACTTTCATGGATAGGCGAATGATCTGATCAATGTCAGTTCACCCGGCCTACGCATGGGCGCCTGCATAATTTGACGCTTTTCCAGAACCGTACCTTCTTGCGTGACAATCGCGATTTGCGCTGTCGTCATGTCCTGCCCGCCTGCGCCGGCGCCATAGTAATTAACGTAGATATGATAGATCCCATTGGGCGGCGAAGGATTGGCGTAGATCTCCGGCCCGAAACCCGTTGTCACATCGACATCAAGGGCCCCGCCGTTGTCCGCTACCCGTTTACCGTAGAACACATGTTCGCCATCCGGCGATAGCACATGCAAATCCAGATCGGTACCGTCCGAGTCCCATGAAAGCACAACACGAATTCTGGCCTGCGGCTTCGCTGAATAGCCATCATGGAACTGCACGCGTTTCCTTTGCTTTCCGTCCGCTGAACGAACTTCAATGCTGTTGGAGCCAACGCCAAACGAATAGGGACGAAGAAAGTCTCCGCCTTCATTAACGGACAACGGCATCGCGACGCCGTTGACGATCAGTTGCGAAGGCGACCCCTTCACCGCGCCGGCGATGTGGCCTTTGATGAGCGCTGACGATGAATGCCCTGCTGCGTTAACTGACGATGCAGGGTAATTCACTTCTTGGCGAAATCCGGCTGCCTCCCCTGCGCTAAAACGCCATCCGCCGCGCGGGGACTCCAACACCACCTGCGCCGAGGCCTCGCCGACGACGCATATCGAAAACACGATGCTCATGCAGAAGCCGATTGTTAAACGCATGATGATCAACCCTCGATTAATTGCCGGGCAAGACGTTCGACATACGTTTCGTCGGCGCCGTTTGGGTGAAAACGCAGAGCCAGATGCAGGTATTCATGCGCCAGCGTCACACGCTCGTTCAGGCTACGCCAGCCGCGCACGTAAATGCGAAGGCGTTGTTGATCGGAATAAGGATGGCCATCCGACAGCGCACATATCTTGATGGATCGATCAGGCGCTTCGAAGCCAGGCTCGCCGCTCAGCCGCGCCCGCCATGCGCTTGCCGCCTGCGCCAACCAGCGCTCCGCCGCGTCGAGTCGTGCGCATTCCTCGCGCCCTGTCAGCGTGCCAAGCGTCGCATTGGGGTAAGCCTCCGCCAGAATTTTTTCGAAGCTCCAACCTGCATTGGCCTGCGCCACCGCATCGCGCCACGACAGGCGATTAAGCCCTGGCGCAGCATTGTGATAGCGCACTGGCGCGCCGCTCAAAATCATTTCATCTGAAAACCATGCGGCGGCCAAGGCGGCGTTGCTTGGCGGCATGGCAGATACGCGTTGCGTGCGGCTAGCGTCAGCGATACGCCAGCAGCCCGATTCGAAATGCGCATTCTGCACAAGGTAACTCCGCGCGGCGATCGCAAGCGCACGCGAAGCTTGGGTGGGATTCGCGCCCCCTTCCCGCTCAACAACGCGTGCGACATACGCATTGATCGGAAAGCGTCCCGTAATTGTAGGCGCCGCGTCTTCAGCCGCCGTCAAAACCAATTCGCCATTTGATGCAATGGTTAACCAGTTTCCATTGGCGAATTCGATGCGATAGCGCCCTCTCAATTCACCGGACTGCACGCGAACCCGTTCGTTTGCGCGCCATACGGCGCGAATAGGATAGCGGGCAAAAAAATCGACATCGACGCAGCTCGCCTCGCTCGCATTACGCCACTGCGGCGCCGGAAGCGCAGCGGCCAGTTGCGGGCCCCAGGTAGAGAGCGCGGCTCGGCTGGAGCCGCGCGCGCCAAACCAGAATGGCGTTCCGTCAGCCAACCAGCCCGCTGCGCCGCCTAAGGCGACGCCATCGTCGCGACTCCACGAGTAGGTCTTGTAGCGCACGCCGCTGCCCAAATGAACCAACGCTTCGCGGCCATATCCTTCGACGCCAGTTTGCAAAAGAACGCTACGCGCCTCCATACGCACTGACTGCGGCAGCGCCGCCAACGCCTGGAGCAATTCACGCACCGGAACTTTCGTATCGGGTTGCAGACGATTGAGATCCAGTAGCCAATGGGCCTTCGAATAGGGCTTCCAATAGGCTTGCCACGCGCCGACGTCAATACCCAAACGCGCCGGCGAATAATACGGCGCGCATGAACGCGCCAACGCTACGCCTCGCGTCACGCTTTCGCCAGGGGCGCAACAGTAACGATCTTCGTCGTTTGGCGCCCGAGGGGTTGTAGAACACGTATAAGCCGGCTCTTCCGCATGCGTATCGGACAAATAAGAAAACACGAACAGTTTCCACAAACTGCCGAGCGGCGCGTCGCTTAGGTTTGCATTACCTCCCGGCATTGCCGTACCGGCGGATAGCGCGCGCATTTCCAGCTTGCCGTCACGCAGCCAAGCCACTGCCGCATCCTCCATGGCGAATGCCGGTCGACCGACCGCAAGCAACGCGGCGACAGCGCTAGCGAATGTCGATATACGCACGCGCCTTCTC